>JALVDG010000236.1 GCA_027009095.1 Thiotrichaceae bacterium | reverse complement strand
AAGTTGCAATCAGCCCCTTTAGCCCGCGTAGTAAGCAGCATGATAGCAAGCTAGTCGCACGTAAAGGAGACTTACAAAAAGCCAAAGACTTATTAGCAGAAGCAGGGTTTAAAGATAGCAATAATGATGGTTTATTAGAAACGCCCGAAGGTAAAGATTTTGAATTTAAATTAGTTTATTTTCAAGGTAATGAAGATACCAAACGCATGGTGCTATTGCTAAAAGATATGTATGCCAAGGCAGGTGTTAAATTAATTCCTGAGCCAACCGAATGGCCAGTGATGATAGAAAAGTTAGATAATAAAGACTTTACCGCGATTACTTTAGCGTGGACTAGCGGTATCGAAACCGATATTTATCAAATGTTTCATAGTTCGCAAACAAAGACAAATGGTAATAACTTTATTAACTACAAAAGTAAGGTGCTGGATAAGTTGATTGATGAAGCGCGTGTTACGGTTGATGAAGAAAAGCGTATGTCAATTTGGAAAAAAGCAGAAGCTGTGTTTTATGAAGATCAGCCTTATACTTTTCTCGTGCGTCGTCAGAGTCTCGTTTTTATTGATAAACGCTTTAAAAACTTAGCGATGACAAAGTTAGGTTTAAACAGCGGTATGTTGCCATTAGAAACCTATGTACCAAAGCCAAGTCAAAAATATCACTAAAAAGCCGTAGCCTGTGTTGAGGTACGAAACACGGGTTTAGCTTTGTTCCGCTTTAAGTTGATACCCAAAAATAAGACTATTTTATTTATCAGGAAAAATATAAAAATAAATGCTCATTTATCTTCTTCGCCGCATATTATTGATGATACCCACGTTACTGGGTATCACCATTGTGGTCTTTGCCGTTATGGCAACAGCGCCAGGTGGTATAACGGCTAGTAGCTTAGTCAATGGTACCGATATGAAACCAGAGCAAAAACAAGCTCTGCGCGATTATTACAATAAGCGTTACGGTTTAGATGATCCTTTGCCCATGCAATATTTACGCTGGCTAAATAATGTTTCTCCTATCGGATTTACCTTTAATGAAGAGCGAGAAATATCAGGCTTTTCATTCACCAAAGGCTCTGATTTAGGTGAGAGTTTTAATTACGGTCGCTCGGTTGCCGATTTAATTGCCGAACGCCTACCCATCACCTTATTGCTTAATGTGATTACCATCCCGCTGATTTATATCATCGCTATTATAATCGGCATGAACGCCGCTCGCGATAGAGGTGGTCGCTTTGATGTCACCTCCAATGTGATTATGCTTGCCTTATGGTCGATACCCACCATGTTAGCAGGGGTCTTGATGATTGGATTCTTCTCCAGTATTCAGCATTGGCAATGGTTTCCGACCAGTGGCTTGAGTAGCCGAGAAGCATTAGACATGCCATTCCTGCCGCACTGGTCATCACTTTTGGATGTATTAAAAATCTTTGTTTTAATGATGATGTTTGCCATTGCGAGTTTCTGGCTAAGTCAATGGCGCAAGCTTATGCCACGCGTCATTATAGCAGCACTCGTAGGTGCGATAATGGGCGCATGGATGGCATACAGTCATGCTGATTATGTACTCTTTAACTGGATATTTTTGCCGCTACTCGGTGCAATCATACTGGCTTTATTGGCTTGGATCGATGTGGCAACCTTCCGCGTTGGTGGTCTAATGATGGTTGGAACCGGCTTGGGCTTAATGCTCGGTGTACAACTTTCAGAAGGTGAGTTTGTCAGAGGCTTCTTACTCGATCGCGCTTGGCATTTAGTATTACCTATTATTGCGCTATCATATGGTGGCTTTGCCGCACTGGCTAAAATCATGCGGACATCCATATTAGAAAACCTCAATGCAGATTATGCGCGTACTGCACGAGCCAAAGGTGTAGACGAGGAAAGTGTGCTGTGGAAGCATGTTTTTCGTAATAGTCTACTGCCACTTATCACCATTTTAGCAGGACTATTACCCAGCCTATTAGGTGGTTCGATTATTATTGAGCAGATATTTAGCATTGATGGAATGGGCAAGCTAGTCGTCGAAGCAACAATGGCACGAGATAGAGAAGTGGTGCTATCCATCACGCTCATCGCAGGATTCCTCACCTTAGTAGGTTATTTAATCTCCGACTTCCTCTATGCACTGGTTGATCCGAGGGTTCAGTATGACTAATCCCACAAATATTACGCCTCAGGTGAGCGAATCCTATGGTGCGCGGGTACTACGTATTGCCTTCTCAGGCTGGGGCGCACGCTTCGGTTTATCATGGGTATTATTACTCGTTTTTGTTGCCACCTTTGCGCCATTTCTTGCCAATAGCATGCCATTATTAGCAAGCGAAAAGGGCGAAATAACGATGCCGATACTACATTACATCACGGCTGAAGATATATTTATGCTCTCCGCATTTATCAGTGTACTCGTGCTTTGGAAGCTAAAATTTAGTTTTATCAAAAAGTTATGGATATTTTCCCTCGTCGTCATCGCAATGACCTTATTAGCTCAAGCACTATTAACACCACCAAAAATTATTATTTACGATGAATTTCGTGAAAAAGCCGCCAATGCAGAATACGACTGGACAATCCTGCCGCCCATTCCCTATTCACCCAGCGATTTCTTGCGTGATTATGGCGATACAGGTTTAGAAGCTCCTTTTTCTGATAATAAGCGCGTTCACATAATGGGTACCGATGATAATGGCGCAGACGTTGCTAGCCGTATGATTCACGCTTCGCGTATCGCACTTGGTATAGGCTTTGTCGCCACAGGCATCGCAATGGTTATCGGTATTTTTATCGGTGGTCAAATGGGCTACTTTTCAGG
>JALVDG010000235.1 GCA_027009095.1 Thiotrichaceae bacterium | reverse complement strand
GTAGTAGAAGCCAAAAAATACAATGCACGGCTTTATTTCATTGATGAAGCTGCCTTTCGAAGTGATGCCCATCGTGGAACTACTTGGGGAAAGGTTGGAGAAACTCCTGTTATTAAAGATACTGGCCGGTCGTTTTGGCTTTAAACTAATCAGTGCCGTTTCTGCGCGAGGAGATATGCACTTTGATGTAATTGAAGGGCGAATGAATTCAGAAAAATTTATTGAGTACTTGGAAAAGCTACGAAATGATACAAATTGCCCCGTATTGGTTATTGCCGACAATGCACGTTACCACCATAGCAAGAAGGTTCAAGCTTTTCTAAAGGAAAAACAAGGAGAAATTATGATGGCTTTCCTACCTGCGTATTCTCCAGAATTAAACCCTGATGAGCAAGTTTGGAACCATGCAAAGGCAGAAGTAGGAAAGAAAAGTGCTATTCGTAGTAAAGGTGATATGGAGCAAGTCATACTTTCTGCAATGAAATCTATTCAAAAGAAAACAGATTTGATTAAGAGCTTTTTCAAACTGCCTGATACAAAATATGCTCAGAATTATTATTAACATGAAAATACTTTTGGAACAATTAATAATATAATCTATGATCTTGCAGAACGACGTACAAAAATTTCCTAAAAAAAAGGCCAAATGCGTTAGCATTTAGCCCCTTTTCGATCCTGATACTATCAGGAAATCAACCTATATTTTAACGACGATTCTGCATGAAGCGCTTGAGCGCACTACGTGTGCCAGCACCAACGATTCCATCGATAGGTCCTTTGTAATAACCTTTAGCCTTAAGCTTGCGTTGAAGTGCATATACATCAACTGGAGGCTTAGCTCTAGTTACATGACTTACAACACGCTTAGCTCCTCTACAGCTATAGGCATGACGGTGATTACGATTACCATACTTGTGAGTATGACGGATAGACTTTGTGCAGCGAGGAATTGCTGGATGTGTATGTGTCCACTTATTGTATCTCTTGGGAGCTATGTATCTTCTCTTAGGATATCTCTTGGTATATCTCTTGGTATATCTCTTCTTATAGCTCTTCTTACAGCTATAGGCATGTCTGTGGTTACGGTTCTTAAATCTATGGAAATGACGAATTGAATTAGTACAACCAGGAATAGCTGGGTGCGTATGACCACCTGTTGGACGAGGACGAGGACGAGGACGAGGCTTAGCACAATTTGCTTTACATACGTTCTTGTACTTGACAACAACTCTATCTTTGTAAACAACCTTTGGTGCTGGAGCAGTTTGAATTTGAGATTGAGAAGCCATCTGCTGAGAACCACCAGCCACTTGAGAGCCACCTGCTACCTGAGAACCACCACCAGCAATTTGCTGCTGGCTACAACCAGTAATAGCAAAACCTGCTACCACTAATGCTGCGATTGATAATTGATGTGTATTTTTCATGTTTTACATCCTTTGACGTGTTTAACTTGCTTTTAAGATTTAGATAAGATTGAACAAACTATCTGTAATTTTTGTTTATCCGCCAGTGGAGTATAGTATTTTTTGCTACTAGATTCAAAAAAAAGGGTGTCTTTTTCGCCTACTTTTAGTTCTAATTTGGCTTTTTTACCAAAAAAAAACAAAAAAAAGCTTTATATTTTGTTTTTTTACAACAAAAAAGGCAATCAATACCATTCATTGATTGCCTTTTTATTTTTAAAAAATAAAACAACTTTATCTATCGAAGCGTTTTACCGATACGATGAATCATCTCAATTTGAGCTTTTGCTGCATCTAACTCTGCCTGAACTGCTTCATAATCCAAATCTTCTGGATCTTTTCCATCTAAAGCATCTTCCGCACGTTGCTTGGCAGCTTCTGCTGCTTCTGCATCTAAGTCTTCTGCACGTATCGCTGTATCCGCTAATACAGTGACAACACTAGGCTGAACTTCCATCACGCCACCTGCAACAAATAAAGACGCTTCGCCTTCTTCTGTTATATAGCGTAATTCTCCAGCTTTTAATGTTGTTATTAACTGCGTATGCTTTGGCATAATACCTAAGTCGCCCATTTCCCCTGGTGCAAATAGCTCTTTTACCTCACCAGAAAACAGCGCACTTTCAGCACTTACCACATCTAAATGCATTGTAGCCATTATTGTCTACCTCGCTATTTAGGATTTACTGTCTTTCTCAATCGCTTCATCGATACCACCAACCATATAGAATGATTGCTCTGCTAAGTGATCATACTCACCCGCGAGGATACCTTTAAAGCCTGCCAATGTATCAGCAAGAGAAACATATTTGCCAGGCGCACCCGTAAATACTTCTGCAACATGGAATGGCTGAGATAAGAAACGTTGAATACGACGCGCACGAGCAACAGTTTGCTTATCTTCTTCAGATAATTCATCCATACCAAGAATCGCAATGATGTCTTGAAGCTCTTTATAACGCTGTAGTACACCCTGAACGCCACGAGCAATGCTATAATGCTCTTCACCGATCACTAAAGGATCAAGTTGACGCGATGATGAATCCAATGGATCAACCGCAGGATAAATACCTAGCTCAGCAATATTACGTGATAGTACTAATGTTGCATCTAAGTGAGCAAAGGTTGTTGCAGGTGACGGGTCAGTTAAGTCATCCGCAGGTACATATACCGCTTGGAATGAGGTGATTGAACCTGTCTTTGTTGACGTGATACGCTCCTGAAGTGCACCCATTTCTTCTGCTAGTGTCGGCTGGTATCCTACTGCAGATGGCATACGACCAAGTAGTGCCGATACTTCTGTACCTGCCAAGGTATAACGATAGATGTTATCGATAAACATCAATACA
>JALVDG010000234.1 GCA_027009095.1 Thiotrichaceae bacterium | reverse complement strand
GCAAATTAGAGAAAGAGTTTGGTGCGCGTTTACTCACTCGAAGAGGGCGGCGCTTTGATCTAACCGATGTGGGGCAGTCCTTTTATAAAGAGGCAAAATATATTGCAGAGCAAGTTATTAATGCCCAAGAGCGCCTAACAGAAAGAACTCAGCAGGAAGAAGGTGTGATAAAAATGGCGGCACCTCGAATGCCAGGTAGCACTTTTTTGGGTTATTGGTTGGCAGAATTTCTATCGCTCTACCCACATATTCGCGTGGAGTTAGATTTAAGCGATAATATGGTCAATCTCTTTGATCAAGGATATGATTTAGCCTTACGTGTCGGACCGATGGTTGACTCCAGTTTAATCTCACGTCAATTATCAAAAAGTCAGCGTATATTAGTTGCATCTAAGCAGTATATCGCGCAGTTTGGACAACCTACAACCCCTCAAGAATTAGATCAATACCGCTGTTTGAGTTTTAGCCAACAAAGCTCAGGGCAAGACACATGGGGTCTTGTCGCAAAGGGGAAGTTACAAAAGATAAGTTTCAACCCCGCAATACGTTGTGATGATATGGCAACGATTCTACGCATAGCCAAAGCGGGCGGTGGTATCGCTTTAGCCCCTGTGTTTACTTGTAGAGATTTATTAGAGCAAAGACTATTGCAACAGGTTTTACCTGAATATTCTGGTCCAGAAGCAGAGTTTTTTCTTGTTTATCCTGAACGCGAGTTAATGCCTAAGCGAGTACGTTTATTGCTTGATTTTTTTAGTGAAAAAGCACGTACTGAGCAAGCGCTTTTTCTATCAAGTACAGTCTCCTAATGAGAATGAGGAAACATATTCTCATCTGCTTGATAAGTATCCGCTGTTACATCAAATAGACCCAGTAAGGAATGGGATATATTGTCATGTGAATAAGGTGAACTTTCGTTCTGCTTTAATGTGTTTAAATCAATTTGATGATTTTTAGCATAATCAGTCGAGAACCATGTAATTAAAGGTATATGTGTTTGTGCTTTGGGCGCAAGAAAATAAGGTAGTCCATGTAGATACACACCATTCTCCCCTAATGATTCTCCATGATCAGAGGCATAGAACATAAATGATTCATAATCCTCTGATTTTGCTTTTAGATGCTCAATCACTTGGTTTAAAACATAATCGGTATAGAGAATCGTATTGTCATAGGCATTTTTTATTTCTTCACTATTGCACTCTTGTGGCGAGCTTTTTTGACAATACGGTTTGAAGCGAGCAAATTCTTGTGGGTAGCGTTTGTAATAACTCGGTCCGTGACTACCAAAACTATGAAAAACTAACAAAATATCAGTGTCTGTTTGATCAATGTATTTATCGATTTTATCGACAATTATTGCGTCATAATAGGCGTTGTTTGCGTAATAAGGTGAGTCAGAATACGGGTGAGGAGCATTGGTATAATTAATAGACTCTATGCGGTCACAGACATTTTTACAGCTAGAGTTATTATCTATCCATACCGTTTTAACGCCTGCTTTTGTTAATACATCTAAAACATTGCTTTGTTTGCGTGCCTTAATCGGCGAGTAATCACCACGTTTTAAAAATGAAAACATACAAGGCACAGAAAATGCGGTAGATGTACCACAAGATGAGACATTTGAGAAATTATAAATAGCCTGCTTTTTTAGTAGAGGGTTGGTTTCTTTTGCATAGCCATTTAATGAAAAATGATCCGCTCTAGCGGTTTCTCCTACAATAAAAATGCCGACTGTTCTTTTTTTATGTGATTTGCGTTGTTGTGCATCATTGCCTCGTTCTTTAAAAGCAATCTCGTCACTGCCTAGCTCGCTACGTATGTACTTATGCAATGATGTTATGGGGTATACAGGTGTAACATAGACGCGTAAATCTCTATTTTCACGAGAGAAAAAGCTCATGTATTTGAAGTTAAGCATAAACAGAGCAACGACAGTTGCAATAATTCCAACACCGTAAATAATACGTCGAAGCACTTCTTTCGCGACGGTTTTGTATTGGATATGGGTAAATAGAACAAATAGAGAGGGTAAAATACCAAGTAAAAATACATGCCATAATAGAGGTGGTGACATCAACTCTAGGGCTTCTCGCTTATTATTGTCTTTAATTGTTTCGGCAACATTTCTAACCATGTCTACTTCAAATATTACCCCTAATTCTTGGGTAAAATAACTTAAAATAGCCGATACGATCAGGAATAAAATAAGTAAAAATTTGAGTAAGTATTTTTGTCCAACAATGAGGAACAGCAGGGCTAAAATAGCCATCATCATCACACTAAAGGTTAGAATGTAGCCTGCACCTTGTAGAGAGAAAATATCTAAGCGTTCACTAAGTAAACCATAAAAGACTTTATTATTGACTAAAATAATAAAAGCTGAGACGAATAAAATGAGATGTACAGATGATATTTTTATTTTGTTTAGCAAGATCAAGAGGTAATAGCCCTATAAATTTTTTTCTAGCGATAAATAGAAAAGTATTCTATATCGTTACAAAAGTAGTGAAGGAGTAGCCATTCTATGTAATGCTCATTGCAAGACAAAACATCAGAAGAATGAATGTCAAAACTAACCCCGTTTTTACAGATGATAAATCAATATGATTCATTGTAAGATTCCTTTGTTAAATAAGTCAGAGTAGTTATGCCCTGACTTATTTTGTTTTTAGATTATTGTTAAGCGATTTTTAATTGCGGTCATTGTCGTTTTTACGATCGTTGTCACTATCGTTCCCGCCTTTGTCGTCGTTTCCGCCTTTGTCGTCGTTCCCGCCTTTATCGTCGTTCCCGCCTTTGTCGTCGTTTC
>JALVDG010000233.1 GCA_027009095.1 Thiotrichaceae bacterium | reverse complement strand
AAGATAGATAAGCTTTATTATAAAGCTTGTAGTGATGGGTTTGTGTTATAGATACAAGTAATTTTTATTCTATTTCTTATGAGGTATTTTACGATAACTATTAAAAAAATAGAACAAAAATTACTATTTAATTAGAAGTTACTATCGAAAATAGGGGTGGTCAGCTGTTTTTTTATAATCATTAAAGCCATCGCGTGCGGGTGTAGATTGTGAGTATTTTCTTGTTTTTTTTTCTTGGTATATTCTATTGTATTGGTTTCTATTATAACTTCGATCTTGATCTCTATTAATTAGAAAATTAATATCTTCTTTTGTTCTGTTTTTAAAGTGATATAAATCATTTTTTATCTCCTCTATCTCATCTTTTATCCTAGATATTTCATCTAGTATTTTATTAAGTATTTCGTTGTTTTCTTTGGTCATAGTATTTATTCCAATCAATAGCTTAGTAAATTTAAATCACGTTAGGAACATGCTTGCTTAGATAGACCGTACTAGAATACAAACTGGAGCAAAAACTGATAACGCGACTAAGAAAAATTCTAATTTGCTACTTATAATAAGTCTATTTGATATTTATATAAAGATATTTTTGATAATAGTCGTCGTCAAGTCCCGATAGATCAAAAGCCTGTTGAATCATTCTCTTAACTTAAATACGCTTTGCAGAATTTATTGCAATCCCTGCTGGTACAAGCCTTTGATAAGCTGGTATCTGGCTGGATATTGACCGATAGTAAAAGTTTTCTGTTTGCCATGAATACGATAAGCATAACGCCATGTCTTAGTACCAGATGGCATAATATCAAGCGATAGCGCGCCACCATCACGAAGCTTGTACAGTTTGGTTTTTAGGTTTGGCTGTTCTACATTCAAGGTCTGATAGTTTGTAGATTTTATACTGGCTGCTGGTATGGGATTTTATTGGTAAGAAATACCAGCTAATTTACCAGCTTTTAGAATCAATACCAGCATATTTATATTGATGTCATGGTATTTAATAATAATAGGAAGTGTTGATTTAGATGGGTATCAGGGCGTTTTTTGATGCCTTGATATTTGAATATGGCGCGCTGGGGAGGATTCGAACCCCCGACCCTCTGGTTCGTAGCCAGATACTCTATCCAACTGAGCTACCAGCGCATTTTTAGGCGTGCATTCTCTCTGTTTTATCTAACTAAGTCAACTAAATTAATCATTGGTTCAGTTATTAACTATTTTAAGAAAAATTGTCTACCTTTGCTTAACATAACTTGTATGGTGAAAGGAAATACCTATTCCGTTCATATTTTGCAGTGAGGCGTGCATACTATAGTTATGGTGTCATGGTTTCAAGTAATAATTTATGAAAAAATAAATTATTCTGTATTTTTTCACTATTTGGAGAAGTTCTCACGCTTAGCTACTCAATTGAGGTAAAGATGATAAAATAGCGCTCATTTATCTACTCTATCTCACTTATTTAAAATTAATATAAGCATGATGTTTTATAAATTATATTTATCTATCAATATGAAGAAACTTATTTTTTTTGC
Organism: Thiotrichaceae bacterium; assembly: GCA_027009095.1. Classification (GTDB taxonomy): domain Bacteria; phylum Pseudomonadota; class Gammaproteobacteria; order Thiotrichales; family Thiotrichaceae; genus JAGLBW01. Next base: position 1,291 of record JALVDG010000233.1, on the reverse strand, counting down.
TTCTCTTTGCTTTTTATTACTTCTTAATAGCCTTGTAGTATTGGCTAAAGAAGATGTAATTATTGATCACTCTAATGATCCTAATCAAAAAACACATGCTTATGCAGCTAAATTATTTTGGAATAAACGAGATAATATTTGGCAAAGAAAAATTGTAGTTTATCAGAACGCTCCAGATCCAAAGAAAAATCATGCAGTTTGGCGTTATGTGAAGAGTTTGAAAATTCCACAGCATGCAGGTACACGAGATTTATATTACAAACGCTTTTATGAGAAAGGTAACTGCATTAACAAAACGCCATTAGCTACTGGCAAGTTATGGTCAATTAATTTCGATAAGGATACATTGGGCAAGTATAAAGCACCTGAATTTCGTGAAGACTGGAACTGTCCTGATTGGGGGATGGGGCTTAATCTTATTTCTGTTGTTGCTGGGAATAAGGCTTATCATGGAAAGGCCTTACAGATTAACTTTCTTAAAGGTGTGAGTGGTTGTAATCATCCAAAGCGTTGTGTTAACTGGAAGCCATTATTGGATAGGGAGTTTACGACACTTTATTACGGATATCGTTTTAAACTATCAGCAAATTTTCCTTTTGTTTTAGGGGGGAAGCTACCAGGTATTGGTGGAGGAATATCAAATACCAATGGGAAAATTCCAACAGGGAGAGATGGTTGGAGTGTTCGTATGATGTGGCAAAAAGATGGGACTTTAACGCAGTATGTTTACCATCCTGACCAACCGAGTAAATTTGGTGATAGCATGCCATTTAATATGCAGGCACTCAGTCTAAATAAGTGGCATACGTTACAAACTAAAGTCTCCTTAAATCAAGCAGGAAAAAAGAACGGCAGCATTACAACATGGCTCGATGGAAAAATCGTATTAAATCGTCGCAACCTGCGCTTTAGAAATGGAAATAATCTAAAAATAAATCGTCTATTATTTGCCTCTTTTTATGGTGGACAGGGAGCAGAGTGGGCGCCTAAATGGAATAGCTCTCTTTTTATTGATGATATGAGGCTTGCGCCTTACCCTGTTTTCTTTAAAAAGTGAGTAGTTAAATAGCCACTGTCATCTGTGTTGAGAACGAAATATAGATTGTAGAGTAGATGATTGCTACTTTAAACAAGCAGTCTTATTTTTTGCATGATAATTAGTCAGATCTGAAAAACGCATTAATCATTGATTTATAAGGACTATAAGTCATAGGGCAATCGCATTAAAATAAATTTAACAATCAAGTAGTTGCATTTTCCTAGCAAAAAGTACTTTTAATAGATAGCGTTT
>JALVDG010000232.1 GCA_027009095.1 Thiotrichaceae bacterium | reverse complement strand
CATCCATCGACAATACAACCGATGGCGGGGCCATGACTCTCACCAAATGAGGTCACGGTGAATAATTTTCCGTAGCTATTTCCTGACATATGAACATTGTACCTGAGTTTAGTGAGGTTTCTTTTTATGCTTTGCAACTAGAATAGGGTTTTACACGTTATAATCTTACATCACAATAAAAATCAATCATCCTATCGAGACTTATCTTAATGAAATACTTTCTTAGCGCTATTACTTTATTTGTACTGTGCTTTAGTTTTAATGTGAGTGCCAACGAACTTAAAAACAATGCCTCACCTTATTTAGCCATGCATGGCGATGACCCAGTTAATTGGATGCCGTGGGGTAAGGCTGCCTTAGACAAGGCAAAAAAAGAAAATAAAATCCTCTTTGTTTCTATTGGCTATTTCTCATGTCATTGGTGTCATGTAATGCAACGTGAAAGCTATAAAAGCCAAATGATCGCCGATATTTTAAATAAGGATTATATCTCGGTAAAAGTAGATCGTGAATTAAACCCTGTTTTAGATAAGCGTTTAATTGAATTTGTACAAATGACCAATGGCACGGCGGGTTGGCCGCTGAATGTTTTTTTAACACCCGATGCCTATCCTTTGGTGGGTGCAACTTATATGCCACGCGATAATTTCGCCACCGTGTTAAAGCGTTTGCAACAACGCTGGAAAAAAGACTCGAAAGCCTTGCAGGATATGGCAAAAAATAGAAATGATACGCTCAGCAATATGCTAGAAACACAAGAGCGAACCAGTGCTACTAAAAATATTGCTAAATCAGCAAAATCATTAGTAAAAGTCATTATGGAGGGCGCAGATACCTTACAAGGTGGTTTTGGAAACCGTAAATTTCCCTCAACACCTCAACTTGCTGCTTTATTAACAATTAATGAAAAACAAAAAGATAAAGATATCGATGATTTTTTACAACTCACCTTAAACCAGATGGCGCGTAAAGGGCTGCATGATGATATCAGTGGTGGTTTCTATCGCTATACGGTTGACCCTGCATGGGAAACCCCGCACTTTGAAAAAATGCTCTATACCAATGCATTAATGCCGATACTCTATCTAGAAGCGGCAGAGCGATACAATAATGCAGAATACCGTCAAGTCGCACTGGAAACACTGCACTTTACGATTGAATCTATGCGTGGCAAAAATAATGCCTATATTTCCAGTTTATCCGCTGTTGACGATAAAAATGAAGAAGGCGGTTTTTATCTTTGGACACGAGAAGAACTCTCTAAAATACTCAATAAAAAAGAACTTGATTTAGCCTTTAGCGTGTGGAATTTGAATCAAGCCAATGAGCTACCCGCAGGCAATTTACCCCGCCGAGACGATGCCCTTGAAGTCATTGCTAAAAGATTAAAAAAGCCTACCAAAGTCTTTGAGACAGAGCTACAACAGCTTCGCAATAAACTAAAAGCTTATCGTAATAAACATAGAGGACTGCCCAGAGATACCAAATTATTAGCCTCTCAAAATGGCATGTTATTAGCTGCATTTGCCAAAGGCGTTAGCTATGACCCCTCCTTACAAGCATATGGCGATAAATTAGCGGTATTTTTAGAAAGTCTATGGAATGGCAAAGTACTACGACGCTCTGCCGCTGATGCCAGTATTGGCACACTTGACAGCTATGCCGCTACATCGTGGGGGTTACTATTATGGGGAAAATCAACGGGAGATAAAAAAGCCATCGAAACAGGGCGCGCGATAGCCAAAAAAGCATGGCAGATATTTTATAAAAAGGGTATATGGATCGAAAATACACAGAGCTTATTGCCAAAAGGAACAAAACTAAGCCACCTACAAGACGGCGCTATCCCTTCCGCTGAATATTTCTTATTAGAAGCCAGCCGTTTAAGCGATGACGCAGATTTGCGTAAAAATATTGATGCAGTAATTAATAATGTCACGCGCTCGATTGAGGTTGATCCCTATACATATGCCTCGATTATTGCATTTGCAGTGAGATATCGTTAATGAATGCAGATAAAATATCAAACAAAAAAACTATCTTGAAAAACAGCGATGCAATTGATTTAAAAATACTGCTCCGCCGAAACATGCCCCGCTTTGTGGCGTAAATGTCTATCCATATCTCGTTGCTCTTTGAGTATTTTTTTACTGTCATTCAGCATTCCGCTGTTGCCACACAGCATAATATGAGAATTATCACGGTTAATCTCTAAGCCCGCTTGTTCTTCTAACTGCTTGGTTTCAATTAAATGTGGAATGCGCCCGCGAAGGCTGCCTGCATGCTTTTCGCGACTGACGATTGAAATAAACTGAAACTGATCAGGGTAATCGTCTCGAAAACGCTGAATTAACTCGCTATAGGTCAACTCTTTTGCCAGTGGTACAGCGTGTACTAAAATAATTTTCTCAAAGCGTTGCCAGACGGTGTGCTCTTTAAGAATTGATAAATAAGGTCCTAAGCCTGTACCCGTGGCTAACATCCAAAGATGCTTTGCATCAGGGATTTCGTTGAGAGTAAAAAAACCCACCGCAGGTTGTGAAATTTCGAGTTTATCACCTGCTGCTAATGCACCTAATGCGGTGGAAACTTTACCTTCGGGAACGATATTAAAATAAATTTCTGCATCGGGTTCGCTTGGTGCATTTACCAAAGAATACGACTTAGCAAAGGCTTTCCCATCGATGATTACTTGTAAACGCACAAACTGCCCAGCAACAAAGGGCTGAAGCTCTGCTTTTAGTTTTAGCGAAAATAGTCGCTCAGTCCATTGGTAGTTTTCAATAACTGTTGCAGGGATAAATGAGGAAGCCATAATATTTTTATTTTGTTTCTGGAGTAAACCCTTCAATTTTAGAAGGACCATCACCAAAGAAAAATTTCTCCATTTCTTCCTCTAAAAACTTACGATCTTTTGCGTTGATAGGGCTTAAACGATACTCATTCATTAACATGGTTTGATGCTGAATCCAGCTTTTCCAAGCCTCTTCGGATACTGCATCAAAAATACGTTGTCCTAAATCACCAGGATAAGTGGGGCGCTCTAGTCCAGGAGCTTCCTTGCCTAATTTTATGCAGTTGACCATACGAGTCATAATATTATTCCTATAAATTACTAATAAATTTTTTGTAGTCTGTGGTTTATTGAGTGAACAATTTTAGGCGGAGCCACAATATACTTACTGTCTTGTCTGTTGCTTGCCCGCTTTAAATTAAATCATTTAATAACTGTTGTACAGGTGTTGCTAAACCACCCTCAAATTCTGTATTGATGTTATACCAGAGGCTTTGCTTATCCTCCATCACACTTGCTATTAATGGGGACTCTACCTCAATAATTAAAGGTTGAATATGCAAACGAAAGTGACTAAAAATATGTGTAAAAGGTGTCAGCATCTTCGATGTTAAAGTGCTTAGCTGTTGCGTCTGTAAATAATCATCTAAATCCTGTTGTGTATCAAACTGCGGAAAGCACCATAAACCACCCCAGATACCCGTTGGAGGGCGTTTTTGCATAAAGACTTCTTGTTGTGGTGTTTGCAAAATCAGCATAATGGTGTGTCGTTTAGGAATTAGCTTCTTCTTTTTAGGTGTAGGATAGTCTGTCATATTGCCCTGTGAATGAGCAATACAGCCCGCTTGCAGTGGGCAATCATTACAACGTGGCTTTGTGCGCGTGCAAAGTGTAGCACCTAAATCCATCATTGCTTGGGTATAATCTCGATGACGTGATGCAGGTAAATGCTGTTCTGCTAATAACCATAACTGTTTTAATACAGATGCTTTTCCAGTCCAACCCTCTAGTGCATGATAGCGTGTTAATACTCGTTTTACATTACCATCTAAAATGGCATGCGATTGCTCAAAGGCAATCGATAAAATGGCGGCAGCCGTTGAACGTCCTACTCCAGCAAGTGATTGCATTTCTTCCATATTATCGGGAAAAGTGCCAGAAAAATCCCTACATACTTGTTTGGCTGCTTTATGTAAATTACGTGCACGCGCATAATATCCCAAGCCAGACCACAACTTTAAAACCCTATCCTCTGGTGCATCAGCTAAGGCTTGAACATCGGGAAACTGCTCCGTAAAGGCATGAAAATAAGGAATCACGGTTTTAACTTGGGTTTGTTGTAGCATTATCTCTGATAGCCATACACGGTAGGGGGTGATATGTTGTTGCCACGGTAAATTTTTACGCCCATATTGGTCGTACCAGCTTAATACAGAGGTGGAAAAATCAGACATTTAACTCAACTTTATTCGTAACTACTCAGCATAATCAGTATATCGCCTAGATTGCGCTCTATTTTGTTCGAGTTCAAGACAAAATAGAGCGCAATCTGAGTAGTTACCGAGATGTACTAGGTTTTGTGTTCCAATAAACGGTAACGTATAGTCGCCATGCCTACATCTTTTTTACCACTGAGGTAAATCCCTGCTTTATAGTAATTAGTTGTGCCTTTCCATCGAGATAGCGACTGAGTTGTGCGGAGTCGTTTGTTTAGCCAAATTTGCATACGGTTATTTCTAACACTGATACTCACACGGGTAAAGCGGTTATTAGGACGCTTGCCTAAATCAATATAGTGAATTTTTTTATGGTATGGGCTGGGACGAACGATAGCCCAAAGATGATCGTTTAGCCCCTTATGTTTTCTTAGCCAAACGATACGTAAAGGAGGGTAACTGGGTTTTTTAGCATGAATTTGTAAGATGGTAATTTGATCAATACGACGAGGTTTGTCTAAAGCAAATTCAGACTTTAGTAATTTAGCTCTCTTAGAATTAACTCGCCAACCACCCGGTCCAAAACGTAGCTCAGAACGTACGATACGATTTTTATAGCGTTTTCTTGCTTTAAAGGTCATGTAACGACCTCCGCTTAGGTAGAAGTTAGCAGCAGCCCAGCCCCTAAATTCACCAAAGTCTCGTTGTTCTTTTCTGGGAAATTGTAATTTTGCTTTGTTTAGTGCATCACGAAAAACAGGGATGTTATAGGGAGCTTCGTATGCTTGTAAACCACTTGAAAGCAAGTAAGCAACAGCAAAACTGATAATAGGTAAAAGTGATAATTTATGCTTGTTTGCAGTGGCTGTTTCCATCGATCCTCCCAAGATAATATCTTATCTATAAACGGTAGTGGAGAATTTGGCAAAAGTAATAAACTGTAGTGATGGACGGTATAAACTCTGAGATTATAGGAGGTTGTCTGTATTTGATGCCTTTAAACTGTTTCGATAAGTTTTATTTTTAGTAACTACTCAGCTTGAGCTTTATTTTGCCCAGTTTCTGCGTTAAATGTGCTTATTTTTTGAAGGTGTTAAACGGTAAGATATTATCTTTGCTTGGTTGTAATTGTGCTTTTGTACGACTCAATAACAGGTGTACAAATTTATTAAATTCACCTTGTGCTCGCTTCATTGTTTCAATCGCTTTGGTATCATAATAGGTAAACTGATAAGAAACAGGTTCTGTTAATGTAGAGCGTAATTGGGGCTTAAAATATTGCCAAGAAAATTCAATAGAACGTCGTGCCGAAACGGCATCGACAAAGATGACTTCTTCCTTGTCGATGACTGCCATATACTGCATGGAGCGAATAGGAACAAATACACAAGAAGACTCGCTATAATCTAGCAAAAGACGCATAGCATTATAAGTTTCTGAGGGTAGTAATTTGTTCTCAAAGCCTAATGCTTTTCCTCTTGAAAACTCCTCTGTTTGTTTCATCATGTTCTTAGGCGACTATTTTTAAATTACTGTAACTACTTAATATAATCAGTAACTGCTTAGATTGTGCTCTATTTTGTTCGAGTTCAAGGCAAAAGGACGAAGTTTGTCAGTGTAAATGAGCACTTTTAACGCAGAAATCGGGCAAAATAGAGTTCAAGCTGAGTAGTTAGCAATTACTTTGTTAGATTGGCAAATAGTAAGGGTAATTGCTCTGGCAAACGGTCAACGTGATCAATAATGGTATAGTTGTTTTCACCAAAGATACGTTTAACATAACTATCTGCATTTGGATCAAGTGTTAAACAATAAGTTAAAACACCTGTTGAATAGAGTTCTTCCACTGCCTTTTTGGTATCGTGACGTAGATGTTGCGGATCACGTTCATCAATATCAGCTGGCTCCCCATCAGTCACCAACAAAATTAGTTTACGTTTTTCTTGTTGTTTATGTAAATGGTGACTAGCGTGACGCAGTGCAGCTCCCATACGGGTAGATAAACCACCTCGCATACCTGCCAAACGAGATTTTGCTTCATCGTCAAAGTGCTGATTAAAATCTTTAAAACGATAATATTGTACATCGTGGCGACCATCAGAGGCAAAGCCATGCAATGCAAAGGGATCACCAATACCTTCGATAGCCGTTGCCACTAACGTTGCAGCTTCTCGGGTAAGCTCTAGTACGGTTTTGTCAGAACCTGCCATTACTTCGTTGGTTGATTCGGATAAGTCTAATAGAACAACAACTGATAAATCACGCGTTTTTAGTACATTACGCATGGTAATACGGGGGTTAGGCTGTTCACCCATCCGAATTGAGATCATGGCATCTACTGCGGCATTTATATCAATCTCATCACCATCTTCCATGCCGCGTTGGCGCTGTACTCCTTCTGGTGTCAGTAGATCAATAATTTGGCGAATACGATGTGCGATAGGCTTATGCTCTATCAAAATATCATCAATTAATTCTGGATTGGCTTTAGGCTGTCGTTTTTCAAAGACTGTTACCCAGTCAGGGCGATGTAACTGAATTTGATAATCCCATTCCTGATAATGAAACGGGTCTGAAATGGGTTCTTTACCCCATGCTTCATTAAAGCTTGCGGCATCATCCGTTAAATCATCTTCATAAAAACGCATAATATCCTTACAGACCCAGACTTCTTGGGCATCATCACCTGCTAGCTCACAATCAACTTCATGTGCCATCATTAAGGGACTGACTTCGCGACGTACTTGTTTTTGGCTGGCTGCCACATATTCAAAACCTGCTGCACCATGAAATTCTGCAAAATGCCAAACAATACGATTATCATCACGATAAGGTATGCGATGACGCTCTAAGATTCGTAAACTGGGAACTGCTTTTCGTCCTGTAAAAATATTAAATAATTCAATACCCATCATCCAGGAATAATGATTATCATTCTGTTTTTCTTCTATTTCTGAATGAAATTTTTGGGCAAAAGCGTTTAATTGTTCATCATCAGATGTAACACTATTATCGAGTAACATCAACGCCATATGCTCTAAGACAGCAACTGTTTCATGTTCAATAGGCTCTGCAAAATTCAAGCTCATTAGTATTTTCCAAAGCTTTTTCAGACCAGGAAAAGCTTTGATTGCTTTGTATTCTACGCGTGCATCTTCAAGAAGCCCGATAAAAAACATTTGTGCAGGACTCAACTCCTCACCCGAAATAGCACTATTGGAATAACATAGGTGAGATGCCATATGTGCGGCGGTTGCACGATATAACTCTAAACCCGCGACAATAACCTCATCATCGACTTTAATGTCATCCACTGCATCGGGCATAAATAAAATATTGCCTTCAACGTAAGGGCGAAAATCTGCAAAATCTGCACCTGTTGGACGCAAGAAAAAATCACGCCCCCATAAAGCACGAAGGTAAAAGTTTAGCTTGCGTTGTACTTTGACAAATAGCACGCCACGACGCTCTTTTTCAAGCATGGCACGACTATCTTGTGACTCCAGATTAAAATAAGCGGTTAGGTTATTAAAGTCTCGACGATATGCTTGCGCTCCAAAGTTAGCCCAGCGGCGTAAGCCACTTAACGTTAATTTTGAGAGTAGCTCATCAATATGATTCAGCATTGGGCGTAAACCACGCGATGCTGTAGATGCCAACTGATGAATAAGTGTAAGATAACCTCTCACTAAAGATGCGTCACCTAAGCGGCGTGAGGCTGCTGGCAGGCTTGAGATTAAAAGCGAGATAACCTCGCCAGAAGTCATTGAAGATAACTTCATTGCTGCACTAACCACATCGGGAATAATATCTTCACCGCACTCTTTGGCGACCAATGGTATTTCTTCCAGATAGGTGACGACTAAATCACTACCACGACCAAGGTTACAAAGTGCCTTCGCGCCGCTCATGTAATCACCAAGCCCTGCAGGTGACATGATTCGTGAGGCTTCGTGAAAAGTGCCTTGCAACACATCTTTTACTTCTGGCGCAGCTTCCTCAAGAAATTCTGCGTAATCATCCAGCTGAATAGACATTTATAACTTCCCGCGATTAGTTATTTATACAAAGTAGTTATTATGTATAAATCGAACTTTGTTTGAAGACTCCGACGATTAACTTTCTCTATAAGGAATAAGATGATATTTCGTTATTATGACTTGCCTGTTTTCGTTCAGATGTCTCGAATAATATAAATTTAACCAAAGAATGTTTGTACGGCAGCATTCAAGGTATCGCGCATATCAGGGTCATCTGTCAATGGCGTTACCATTGTCATGCTACACGCCTGCTCAGGGCTTACACCACTTGCAATTAGCTGTGCTGCATAGACCAATAAGCGGGTGGAAATACCCTCATCCAGACCATGACCTTTAAGATTACGTGCGCGGTGGGCAATTTGAACCAGCTTCCCTGCAATTTCTGGATCAATGCCTGCCTCTTTAGACACAATTTCAACTTCTAACGCCTCGTCAGGGTAATCAAAGTCCAGACCACCAAAACGCTGTTTGGTCGACTGTTTAAGATCTTTCATTAAACTTTGGTAACCAGGGTTATAGGAAATAACAAGCTGAAAATCAGGATGTGCTTCAATCAGTTCACCTTTTTTGTCCAGAGGAAGGGTGCGTCGATGGTCTGTTAGCGGGTGGATGACAACCGTTGTATCCTGTCGCGCCTCCACGACTTCATCCAGATAACAGATTGCTCCGATTCGTGCAGCCGTTGTCAAAGGTCCATCCTGCCATTTAGTGCCATCCTTATCTAATAAAAAGCGACCGACCAAATCCGAAGCTGTCATATCTTCGTTACAGGCTACAGTTATAAGTGGACGTTTCAGTTTCCACGCCATGTGTTCAACAAAACGTGATTTACCGCAGCCAGTCGGACCTTTTAGCATCATGGGCATACGCACATCGTATGCAGATTCATACAACTCGACTTCATTACCTACCTGTTTGTAATAGGGTTCTTCCTTAATAATATACTGTTGTACATCTACGATATTTTCAGACATTGTAAACCTTCTTAAAATAGATAATTATTTATTCTTCATGATCCGTTTCTGATTCACCCGACCAACCTGCCTCACGGGCTTTTTGAAGGGCTGCAGAATGAATCTGATTATGACGTTTAGCAATTTCATCTGGAAGATGGCTGACCAGGCAACCATACTTATCCCACTCGGCATTAACCTTTTGTAATAAAGCGTCAATCCCGGCTAGGTTCCATCCCTCACATGTTTCTGTCTCGGGTAAAAGTTCAAACACCCAAGCATCTCTGATGATTTTTCCAATAGTTGTCATTCCACCATTGATATCGTTATTGATGCCGACATAGGTATCGGGTTTATTCATGGGAATCTCCTCGTGCTATCAAAAAATGAGGAGGATACCCGACCATCTAACCGATGGTCGAGTATTTCCTTTTATGTACTAATTAGACGGTCTTACCACGGTAAATAACCATTGCTGCGCCCGCACACTGGGCAAAGTTATCAAGTCCTAACAGGCGAACATGATTGTCTGGATGTGCAGCTTTACATGCTTCAATTTCCTTTAGCACAACATCAACATCTGTTTCACCAAACATAGGTAGTTTCCACATATACCAGTAGTTTCCACCTGCATTTTCTGGCTCGGTATGTTCAATTACCGGGTTCCAGCCTTTATTTAAAATATATTCAATCTGAGTGCGAGTATTGTCTGATGACAATGGTGGCAAATAAGAAAATGTTTCAAATTTGCGACTCGCCGCATTACCTAAACTTGATGGGTAATCTTGCACGTCACTCATAGTGTTTCTCCATAAAAATTTGTTTAAAAACGGTTATTACTTGTGCGATACATCAAGCTTGTCAACGGTATCAAATTCGAACTTGATCTCTTTCCAGGTCTCCATTGCCGCAGCCAGTTCTGGGCTGTGCTTTGCAGCATTGGTAAGGATATCTTTACCTTCTTTCTCAAGTTCACGACCCTGGTTACGTGCTTCAACACAAGCTTCAACCGCAACACGGTTAGCAGCTGCGCCAGCGGCATTACCCCATGGATGACCCAATGTACCACCACCAAACTGTAGTACTGAATCATCACCGAAGATACTAACCAGTGCAGGCATGTGCCATACATGAATACCT
>JALVDG010000231.1 GCA_027009095.1 Thiotrichaceae bacterium | reverse complement strand
CGTCTCCTATCACGTATTGATATCGTTATGTTTACCGCTTTACTCATATTGCTAACACTTGGGGGTCTTACGCTCTATAGTGCCACAGGCGAAAATATACAGATGATGACTCGTCATGCTATCCACCTTGGACTAGCAGTCGCTATTATGCTATTTGCCTCCCAACTACCCAGTAGCTTATTAAATAGGGTATCTATATGGATATACTCCATAGGCATCATCTTGCTGGTTTTAGTGATTGTTCAAGGTACAATAGGAAAGGGAGCACAACGTTGGTTAGAAATAGGCAGTTTACGCTTTCAGCCATCAGAGATAATGAAACTAGCCGTTCCAATGATGGTCGCTAGTTATTTTTCTCATAAAACATTACCACCACGCTTTCTAGATATCGTTGTGGCCGCTATCCTTGTGCTCGTCCCGATGTTACTTATCGTTAAACAACCTGATCTAGGTACGGCTTTATTAATTGGTAGCGCAGGTTTTTTTGTTATTTATTTTGCAGGTATGGCTTGGAAGTGGTTAATCACCATCTTTATTGGCGCAATTATAGCAGCTCCCCTACTATTTTTTTACGGCATGCACGATTACCAAAGACAGCGCGTTTTGACATTACTTGACCCAACAGCGGATAGATTAGGCAGTGGTTACCATATCATCCAATCAACTATTGCGATTGGTTCAGGTGGTGTTTATGGTAAAGGCTGGTTAAATGGAGACCAGTCGCGTCTTGATTTTTTACCTGAACGACATACTGACTTTATTTTTGCTGTATTCGGAGAAGAGTTCGGTTTACTCGGTAATATCCTTTTATTAATTATTTATCTATTTATTATTTGGCGAGGCTTGCATTTAGCAACGAAAGGACAAGATACCTTTGCACGTTTACTTGGTGGTAGTTTAAGTCTCACATTTTTCGTTTACCTATTTGTAAATACGGGCATGGTGAGTGGCATTTTACCTGTTGTAGGCGTCCCTTTACCTTTAGTAAGTTACGGCGGAACATCACTCATTACACTGATGGCAGCCTTTGGCTTGCTTATGGGAATGAGAAAACGTAAAAAGGGCTATGGGTCAAACTGGTAAGGATCAGGGCTGCCCAAAACAAGAAGTGTACACATTCCTGAAAATGAAATATCAGTAATATACATCCTCTATTCATATCTGCTTCATGTATTGATAAATAGAATAGTTTGTAGTCTCTTGCACTTCAAAATGGACAAAGCTTAAGACCCTCATCTTCATAATAAATTTAATCACTAAAATGTCCATAAAACATCAAGAGAAAACATATTTCATCGGGGAAAAATAATGAAATCTATAATGATAAAAAAGCACAATAATGTTTCAAAACTATCCATTATTAGCCTGTCAATTATTAGCTCAACAATATTGTTAAGCGGATGTAGTCAGGTGAGTGGTTTATTAAAGTCGGAAGATTCAAAAGATCAGGTAGACTCGGCTCTTGTTATCCCCCCTTCATTACGACTACCTCAAGAAAACAATACCACTGCTAAAACAAGCTCCACCAATAGCACGACAAATGCAAGAAAAGTTTCTAGTAGATCATCCAATGAGGTAACTGATAATAGAGATTATTATGTTGTCGTAGGTACTTATCCTAACCAAGACCAAGCACTTAATACTTTTGTACGACTATCATCAATCGGTCTACCTCATGCAACAATGGAATCTAGAACCACAAAATCTGGTAAACAATTACATATGGTACGTCTTGGTCCGTTTCATAAACAGACTGAAATAGATCGTGTAAAAGACAAACTTGTTAGTGATGGTATGTCACAATTCAAGGTTGTCGTTAATTAAAACAACTACTTACTGCATAGAAGGCAGTGGTTATTCCCTTGTCAAGCACTGTAACGCAGAGACAGATCATCACAGAAATACTGATACCGATACTTTGGACTGGTTGATGTATTAGTGATGTAATAATATGGCTTGGAAAATGTGGTGCAAATTCAATAAAAGCCATAATAAATGCGTTTCAGATAATTTAAATTAAAAATCACTACTGGTAATTTGATAATTCCACGGAAGGTATTACAATATAAAGGTCTGTTAGCATGTTATTCCCAATTTATTTAAGAGATACATGCGAGCTAATGAAAAAGAACAACTTGAGTAAGATAGTGTGGAATTTTTGTTTACTCATCCATAAGGACATAAAATTATTCTTTAGTGATATAATTTAATAATTTCAAGACAGGAGCGATGGCTCCTGTTTTTTATTAAGGAAAGACATAAAAAAATGACACTCAGTTTAGCAAAAGTATTTAATATTCCTGTACAAAAAATGCTGACAGGCATACTAGTTATCAGTGCTTTATTACTCCCTCCTCTCCTTGCTACTGCCGAAGAACAAGTTGCTGCCCCTGTTTTAGATGCTCAAAGCTATTTATTAGTTGATTATCTAAGTGGTACAGAGCTTGCAGCTAAAAATCCAGAAAAAAAGATAGAACCCGCAAGCATCACTAAACTAATGACCGCCTATGTGCTTTATGAAGAGCTAAAAAAAGGCAATATCACACTAGAAGACCGTGTCTTAGTCAGTGAAAAAGCATGGAAAATGGAAGGCTCACGCATGTTTGTTGAAGGTGGTAAAAAAGTCCCCCTTGAACGCATGCTACATGGCTTAATTATTCAATCGGGCAATGATGCGGCAGTTGCATTGGCAGAACACATTGCAGGTAGCGAAAGTGCCTTTGTTGATAAAATGAATGCAGTAGCCGCCAAGCTAGGTATGGATAATACCCACTATGCTAATGCATCAGGAATGCCTGATAAAATGCATTACACCACAGCAAGGGATATCGTT
>JALVDG010000230.1 GCA_027009095.1 Thiotrichaceae bacterium | reverse complement strand
AGTAGCAACATTAGATCTTTTGAATCTACCCAGACAATATTTTTTCTAGTTAATTTTTTACCCTGATCTATTTCTCTTGCTGTTTCTTTGGCAGATAAAAAGAAATCACTTAATGTTCCTGCTTTAATTTCTATGCTCATTTTATATACTCTTTAATTTCATTCTCAAAGCGTTCCACTATATTTTCATAGCTTTCAAAATCTTCAACTGGAAGTATCTCGCCAAAGTAATGTTTATGATGGTAGTCATGTGCATTGTCATACCCTATCACTCTACCGTTATCTTTTTGATATAAATCGTGATTTATATAAGCGATATTGTACTTAACAATAATACCTCTATGATCTTCCCACGCTTCAATTTTAATTGCTCCTCCGCCATGCTTTCGAGAAATTGTAAATCGTTCATCTACAATTTTAATGTAGCTTTGTTTTTTCTTTTGCTTTCTTGACATAAGAAAACAATAGCAGATATAAATTTATCTATAAAGCTGTTATTTAAAAGTTATTTTTCAGCTCTTCCGAAAAGCAAATTATAGACATAACAGCTCACTTACTAACCCATCTAGCGTATTAAAAATAGGCTGACTTGTTTGTAGATCAGGTCTTTTCTGCATAAAAACAGGGA
Organism: Thiotrichaceae bacterium; assembly: GCA_027009095.1. Lineage (GTDB taxonomy): Bacteria > Pseudomonadota > Gammaproteobacteria > Thiotrichales > Thiotrichaceae > JAGLBW01. The sequence continues at coordinate 2,211 of JALVDG010000230.1, read as the reverse complement.
TTTTCATTTCTCGTGCCACTTGTATTTTCGCCGATACACTTTCCCCCCCACTGTTTTTACTGATTAAGGCATCTATCGCATAATCTTTAAAAAGTTGTCGCTCATGGCTTAATGTAAAGGGGCCGATACTTTTTATCCATATCACATTATCTATCGGCTGTGTTTGTTCAATAGCGGTTCGTACTAGGTATAATTGATGGCTTTGTTTTTGTGCTAAAAAATCAATTGATAGCTGCCCCATACTAAAAAATAATCGTGATGATAAAAATATAGGCGATAATAGTAAGCTAGCAAGCTCTTGCATTGAGCTAAAGTCAATCCATTGATCATCAGGACGCTTTTCCCATGCGGAACGCAAATAATGCAAACAAGGCAGATGACTTTTTTGTGCCACCATATCCGCATGATGGCTCATATTAACAGCATAAGGGTGAGTTGCATCAACCAAGCAATCTATCGCATTTGTCTGTATATAGTTAAGTAAGCCATTGATACCACCAAAGCCTCCACTGTGAATTTGACAGGCTAACGAGGGATGGCGCACAAGCCCTTTTATGCTATAGATGACTTCATAGCCATCAATAATAAGCCTCTGACATAACTTAATCGCATCAGAAGTACCCCCTAATAGCAGTATTTTCAAGATAATTTTCCTGCTCGACCAACCACTTCGCCCGCTCTATTAATCGCCCAAACTTCACTTTGCACCGTCTGCGGCACGATAGAACGCACTTTTTTTAATGCCAGTTCACACACTGCATCCCCCAAATTAATATTATTTTGCTGACAATGTTTTAAGGCTTCCACACTGGTATTACTGGCTACTATTTGTTGCTGTAAGTGATTATTTGCACCTAACTCTTTTGCAAGTTGGGATAAAAAAACAAGATTAATGGATGATTTTCGACTGTGTAAATCAAGATGCCCTGCTGCTAGTTTGCTCATTTTGCCAAAACCACCGACGATGGATAATTTCGCAATGGGGACTTTTTTTAGATGCTTTAATACCGCCCCCACAAAATCACCCATTTCAATTAAAGCCATCTCAGGAAGATCGTATTGTTTGCAGATCATCGCCTCACTGCTAGAGCCAGTACAAGCAGCAATATGTGAGATTTGATTCGCATAGGCAACATCAATCCCTTGATGAATCGAGGCAATATAGGCAGAGCAAGAAAAGGGGCGCACGATGCCTGTTGTGCCAAGAATAGACAATCCACCCACAATACCTAAACGTGGATTCATGGTTTTAAGCGCAAGTTTAGCGCCGTCTTTTACGCAGATCGTCACAACAAAGCCCCCTTGATAGCCCTGCTCTAGCGCAAGTTGCTCTAGGTGTTGCTGTATCATCAAACGAGGCACGGGGTTAATTGCCGCTTGATTGGGGGCGATAGATAAACCCTCTCGTGTGACTGTGCCTACGCCCTCCCCTGCACAAAACTGTACGCCTTTTCTAGCTCTTAAAGTAACATAGGAGGAAATTAAGGCTTGATGAGTCACATCAGGATCATCACCTGCATCTTTTATGGTACTTGCAAATGCTCCATCACCGCTTATTTTGCAATCTTGCAGATTGAATTCAACGCTTTGACCTTTCGGTAAGGTAATCGAACACTGCTTTAGGGGGGGTAAATCAAATAATAATCGTGCAGCGGCTAAACTCGTGACAGTCGCACAAGCCCCAGTGGTGTAGCCATGACGTAGTGGGGCTTTTTTTTCTGCTGTCTCTTCACGCATTATGGGGTATTGCTTAAGTAGGAGATCATAAGCAGTAACTAAAAATCATTCTCTTCCACTTCTAATGCTGCCACGCCCACAAGCTTACCAATACCTGCATCAAAGCCTGTCCAGTCTTTATATTTTGTCATTTTTTCAACTACTTTTGGCTTGATTTCATACACTTCTAAATCATCATCCATTGCAGCTTTTGTGGTGTTATAAATCACCGCTAAAAAGTTTTTATACTCCTCCAAGACTTTTTTATCACCCGCAGGACCATGACCAGGAATCACGACCTCGACAGGCAATTTCATTGCATCGTCTAATACTTTCATATTGCCTATAAAGCTACCATCATCCATGCGGGTGGTTCTATCGCGAAAGGCATTATCACCTGTAATTAATACTTTATCTTCAACAATTTCAAACATCGCATCGGTAACGGTATGTGCTTTGATATTTGCTAAATGTGCCTTGATGGTAATGTTATCA
>JALVDG010000229.1 GCA_027009095.1 Thiotrichaceae bacterium | reverse complement strand
AATGGGTACACTAAGTGGTACAGTAGGTGCTTTGGATCTTTTTATCGACAATCAAAAAATTACAACATCAACAGCAACAATAAGTGCTGATGTAAAAGGGATTGTCGCAGCGCAAATACTCGGTAGTACCAGCTTCACGCTACCCTCCGTAAAGCTAAAACTAAGCTCACTGCCACTACCAGAACCTATTAGCTTTGGGGCAAAGGTCGTTACTCATACACAAAAAAGTAGTGATACCGCACTACAAGGTAACATGTCATTATCTCTTTTTGATATTAAAGCACCTGTGGATGTTTCCGCTATTAACTACAAGCTTAATATTAAAGGTATGCAGATAAAAGGCTTGGAGCAACTCGCTACGGTGCAAGAAGAAATACAAAAACTACAATCTAGTATGATGGCTCCTAATATAAGTGAAACAGAACAAAAAGCACTGCTAAAGAAAATCAATGGTCTACCTGCTCTGCTGACATCTGCTGTACAAAATATTCTCAAAAAAGATGATACAGAAGTCACGCTTAAATTAGATGTTAATTCTAGCCAAGGAAAAGCAGAGCTAGAGACGGATATACGCTATATAGGTAACGGTGTTGATATAAACATTGATAAAATAACTCAGGGCGGATTAGCTGAAATACTGAAAATAGCAGAGGGAAATTTCAACTTTTCTGCACCAAAGAAAATGATCTCTAATACACCTGCTGTCTTGATGATACCCATGTTCAGCGAAAATGGACTAATAACTGAAATAAATGACGAATATAAACTCAATGCTAAATTTAAAAATCAAAGCGTCATTTTAAATGGCAAAAAAATGACAGCTGAACAATTTATTGAGCTTGTAAATACATTTGCAAACAATAACGCACCCGATAACGCTGAACCTTTAGATGACTTACCTGAGGGCTTAATAGAAGAACTATCCAAACAAGACATTGAAGAACTAAAGGCACAGGGGGTTCCAGATGAGCTTATCCAAAAGATTAATGCATTCAAAGAAAAAACAGGTAATTAATCTCATGCCATTTATTATTCTCTCCGTTATTATCCAAGTATTATTTGTGTTACATATTCTAAAAACAGGACGTAATACGACTTGGATATGGATCGTCGTTATGTTGCCTGCCGCAGGCTCTATTGCTTATATCATTATGGAGTTACTGCCCGAATTTATGGGCACTCGAACCGCAAGCAAAGCCAGCAGAAAAATAGAAAGCATTATTAATCCCAATAAAGGAATCAATACAGCATCAAAGGAATATATCATTTCTGATAGTGTAGAAAATACCATGCGTCTAGCCAATGAACTGCTAGAAAAAGGGCTTTATGAAGAAGCTGCCGCAAAATACAGAAAGTGTTTATCAGGCATATACGAATATGATGCTTATATCATGTTTGGTCTGGCTAAAGCAGAATATGGCTTAAAAAACTACAGCGAAGTAAAGCAAATATTAGATAATCTCATTAAACATAACCCAAACTTTAAAAATGCTAGAGCACATTTACTATATGCAAAAACCTTAGCTCATCTTGGCAATACAGATGCTGCAATCATAGAATATGAAGCCCTACATGAATCTTATCCTGGTCCAGAAGCAAGCTATCGCTATGCTATATTGCTACGTGATAAAGGCAATAATGAAAAAGCTAACCAGATACTTGAAGCGATTATGACTACAGCAAAGGTATCGGATCAATTCTATAAGGCTAGATATAAAAAATGGATTAAAAAAGCTAAGCAGGCCTATTCTTCTTAGGCAAACCTTGTATAGCGCAAATAGCCCTCATCCTTTTGAAAGATTACCACCTAAAAATCATGATTTCTTAGACAAAGTATCCACCCAAAAAGCTGTCCCTCCTGCTACTGCCGCTGGCATCGCGAAGAAGTTTAAAAAAGGAATGGTTGTCATAAGCGTAACAGCTCCACCAAAACCCAGCGATCTTCCCCGATGCTTTCTTAGCAAGGCTAACTCTTCTTTCACAAATAGCTCATGGTTACCCATAGGATAGTCAGTATATTGCAGAGCTAACATCCAAGAGCCATATAATCCCCATGCAAATGGTGCTAAGAAATTAACAGCGGGGATAATGCTAATAATAATTAAAATGGGCAACCATTTAAGCATATAGATTATTTTTCGGGATTCACTCACCAAGCTTTTACCCACTGTTTTCATCATCGCTTTATAGCCTTTAAATTCGGGCAAAGGTAAACCATTTAAATGCGTTTCTACTCGTTCTGCCAGTAAAGAATTAAAAGGGGATGCGATTAAATTAGCGACAATAGTAAACATATAATAAATCACAATTAAAATAAGCAGGGCAAATAAAGGCCACAATAGCCACTCTACCCATGATAGCCAGCTTGGTAACCATCCTAATAATTTTGTCATAACAATCTCAAACTGACTTTTAGCCATGACAATTGCAAATGAAAAAATACCGATATTAATCAAAAGTGGAATAACAACATAAGGTCGAATGCCTTTTTTTGTAATCAGGGACAGACCTTTAAATAAGTAAGCTATCCCAGCGAAGAAGTTTTTAAACATAGTATTTCCTTTTGTTAAGCACTACCTTGTAATGCTAAAAGTGCCGAGCCATAGGCGGCTTCTGTATTGCTCGGTGTTTTCATTTCTGTTTGTAATTTATTTTTCCGTATTATCGTCCACGCTGAATTTTTACTCCCACCTCCCACGCTATACACAGCCTTTAAGCTCGGCGCACCTAGCTCTGCTAATCGTTGATATGCCTGAGATTCTATCTCTGCAATCCCTTCTAGCATTGCCTGAAAATAAACAACATCCTCTTTAGGACGAGGGGTTAATAATGCTTCTTTTTTGGGGT
>JALVDG010000228.1 GCA_027009095.1 Thiotrichaceae bacterium | reverse complement strand
GAAGTGGATAAAAAATAGACACCTTGGTTTTTAGCATAGCTAAACCATTGATTTTTTCTTTTTAGAAAGTGAAAAAATGAAATTTAGCTATAAAAATAATCATTTCTGATTTTGTAAAACACTATAATCTATTGTTTTATAAGGCTACCTGCAAGTCATGAGAAGCTACTTACCATACCATTAAGTTAAAAATAATTAAGAGGAAAAATCAGTGACACAACTCAACCCTATACTTTCAACAAAAAGATTCTTCAAGTATGCACTAGCAACAACTGTTACTTTTTTAATACTTAGCTCAAGCACCTTTGCCTTCACTGACCTCAAAGGGGAAAAAATTGAAATAGAAAAACAACTAGGCAAAGGTAAATGGTCAATCGTAGAAGTCTGGGCATCTGACTGTGGAGCTTGTCGCGCGCACATGCCCTCAATGGTTGAGTTTGATAAAAAAATAGGAAGCGGAGATTTAAAAAATGCCCGTATCATAGGAATTACAGTCGATGGTCAACAAGGTATAAGCGATGCTAAATCCTTTATCAAAGAATATAATATAAAGTTTCAAAACATTGTCTCCAATCCTATTGAAACAAATGCTTGGATGCTTAAAACGGTTGGCGAAGCCTTTATTGGTACACCTACGTTTATGATATTTGACGACAAAGGAAAACTCGTTGCCGCTCAACCTGGTGCCGTTAAAACTGACTCTCTCGAAACATTTATCAAAGAAAACTCAAAGACTGAAGAAAGCACTCAAGGCTAAGTGCCCGCGCAAAATTAAAAATTGTAACTGCTTGGGTGCTTAATAATTTTTTATAGAAGAACTAATAAAACGATAAACGGTCCACTGCCGCGTGATGTATCTATGGATAAGAAACATCATAATTTAATACTAAAAATAAAACACTCCCCCTTTTAGTGATGATAAGGGGGGAATACTTTTAAACTAAATTTAATAACTGCTTAAATTGCACTCTATTTTGTTCGACCTCAAGGCAAAAAGGCAAAACTTAGAAGAATAGAGTGCAAGCTGAATAGTTACCTAAATTTTATCTAAACCGAACGCTTCGTGCAGTGTTCTAACCGCTAATTCTAAGTACTTTTCATCAATAACCACTGACACTTTTATTTCTGAGGTTGAGATCATACGAATATTAATACCTTCATCCGAAAGTGCTTTGAACATAGTACTTGCTACCCCCGCGTGTGAGCGCATTCCACCACCAACAATTGATATTTTGGCAATTTTATCATCACCACGACAGGTATTAGCCCCCATCTCTTCTCCCAATTCGCAAAGTGCTTTCTTGGCTTGATCATAATCATTACGATGCACTGTAAAAGTAAAGTCAGTAAAGCCATCTGAACTCACATTTTGTACGATCATATCAACTTCGATATTAACATCTGCAATCGCACCCAATATTTTGTAGGCAACACCAGGTTGATCTGGTACACCTTCAATCGTTAACTGCGCTTCATCACGATTAAATGCGACACCACGTACTAATACTTCTTCCATTACATCTTCCTCACGAGTAACCAGGGTGCTTTTACCCTCGTCTCCTTCATCAAAACTAGACAATACACGAATAGGCATATCGTATTTATAGGCAAACTCTACTGCGCGTATTTGTAATACTTTAGAGCCTTGACTCGCCATTTCGAGCATTTCTTCTAAACCCATTTTAGCAATATGACTGGCATTAGCGACAACACGTGGGTCAGTGGTATAAACACCATCAACATCGGTATATATTTGACATTCATCTGCTTTCAAGGCAACAGCAAGTGCAACCGCTGTGGTATCGGAACCACCACGACCGAGTGTAGTGATATTGCCTTTTGCGTCAACACCTTGAAAACCTGCGACAACTAAGACATTACCTGCCTCTAAATCAGCTCGCATTTTGCTTTCGTCAATTGCATTAATACGGGCTTTACTGTAGGCACTATCCGTTCTTATACAAGCTTGAGTACCAGTATAAGAACGTGCGGGGCAGTCTATACTTTCAAGTGCTAAGCTCAATAGACCAATCGTTACCTGCTCGCCTGTTGATAAAATTACATCTTTTTCGCGTGAAGCACCTGCTGCATTAATTTCATTAATTAAATCAATCAAGCGATTGGTTTCCCCCGACATTGCTGACACCACAACCACAACATCATTGCCTTTATCACGCCAACGCTTAACACGCTTAGCCACTTCTTTAATACGTTCAGGGCTACCAACTGAGGTTCCCCCATATTTTTGAACAATTAAGCTCATTTCTTATCTCTCCATAGAAATTTTACAGTTTCTAAGCGCTAAGTCTTTTCTTTCACCCATGATACAACCGACTCTAAAGCGCCTGATAATGCGTCAGGATTATTACCACCACCTTGAGCCATATCAGGTCGTCCACCACCTTTACCATCAATTTGACTAGCAACGTGTTTCAATAAATCACCTGCTTTGATTTTACTGGTTTCAGCTTTAGTCACACCTGCAACTAAACTTACTTTGCCATTGTTAACCGTTGCGAGTACTACTGCTGCTTGACCTAGTTTGTTCTTTAGCTGATCGGCTGTATCGCGAAGTGATTTAGGATCAACACCTTCTAAATTAGCTGCTATTACCTTAATGCCATTAATATCTTCAGCTTGTGATGCTAAATCAGCTCCTGCTTGCGCGGCTAGCTTTGCCTTTAGTTGTGTTAATTCTTTTTCTAGATGACGATTTTTATCGACGATTTGTGATACTTTGTTACCAACCTCATTAATCGATGACTTTACTGTGCCTGCAATTTGTTTTAACTGATCACTTTGCTCATCAACCCAAGCTAAAGCACCTTCACCTGTTACCGCCTCAATACGACGCACACCTGCGGCAACGCC
>JALVDG010000227.1 GCA_027009095.1 Thiotrichaceae bacterium | reverse complement strand
TTTATTCAGAATGTAAAAAAACATACCGTTAATTTTTCACACAAAGAACATTCTATAATAATCGCATATTATTTATAAACGACTGATTAAATAGACGTTTATTTATATCTTAAGGATAACTATAAACTTTATAACCCTTATCAAACAATATAATTAAGCTGAATGGTACTACCATAAAACGTAAATTAATGGAGAGGGTTGTAACAAGATCTAACAAACACTTTTGACTCAAGACATTGTTAAGGTATTAGCAGGGTTACACAACGATAAGGTAAAAGATCGGAAAATAAACAAGAAAGAGGTTAGATTTTTGTGCTCTTCTACTTATTCTTCGTCTTTTAACGATAGCATCGCCTCTCTCTCTTTATAACCACCGTTTCCATTCGGAACAATTTCTTTGATTTCAATTTGGGATTCCGATATAGATACTACCTGACCATAATTTTGACCTAAATAATTATTTTTTTTGATGCTTTGAATGCCACCATCAGGAGTTTTGATCAAAGCCCAAAGTGTATTTTCTTTATTTACTGTACCAACCATACTTAGACTATCTAAAGAAAATCCTTCGAGATACTCCTTCACACGGTTAACATCTACTTTAACACCATTATCAATAATTTCTTTGGGTGCTGTCTCTGGTATAAGCATTGCCATATCAAAAGGATCTTTTTCATGCTCAGGGTATACATAGCGCAGATAAGGTTTCAATTCGGGAATTGGATCAATAGGCTTAGCTGGCTTTGCTCTATTCTCAGCAAAAAAGTCATCTATATCACTCATTCCCCTTTCCTTACAAGCTGAAAGCAAAAATACACATACAGATAAACCAACTAAATTAATCATACGTTTCTTATTATTTTTAGTCATACATCACCTTCCTCATCATCTGTATTTTCATTAATATAACGATAGGTTTGTATAGTGGCTTCCATAAGAATACGCACATCTGATTTTTTACCTGGCTTTGCTTTCTTGGCTTTCAAGGGTGAGAGGCTAATATCATTGATAGTAACAATACGTGGTAGAGCAGATAAATCGCTTACAAATGAAGCTATCTCAGAATATTTTCCTTTTGCCTTTAACTTGATGGGTTTTATCGCATAAAATTCTTTTTGGATTTCTGCTTTTGGCTCGAACAAATCAATTTCCAAACCATTAGACAGACCTTTTGTTGATATATCCAGTATTAAACCAGGTATCTCAGTATTACTAGGAAGCTGCTTTATCAAAGAGCCAAAGGATTGTTGCATTTCAGCTAATTGGGCTTTATATGCAGGTAATTGGTTTGCTCGTGCTTGTTTTCTTACATAAGTAGAACGCAAACTAAGCTCTGATGACTTAGCAGATTCGAGTGCTTGCATTTGATCTGTAATAATTAGCTTATAGCCTAAAAATAAAACAGCACCAAAAACAATAAAAATAGCTAAAACTTTAACAGGAAGAGAAACATTTCCTGGGTCTTCGATTAAATTATTAAACTCTTGAAGATCAATTGCCATTAGATTCGCCCTCCTCGTTCTTTTCTGTAGCCACTTTAAAAATTTGCGTTACATTTAGTTTAAAACGACGTAAACGATTTTTATCTTTTGCATTATCGATCATAATTTTATCTAGGTCTGACGAATCCAACCAAGGAGATGCATCAAGACGCTTCATATAACTAGAAACACGCGTATTTGATTCTGCTTTTCCTTCGATTTTAACCTTACCTGAACGCTGTTCTAACTTCGTTAAAAACAGCCCTTTCGGCAAGGCGTTCACCATTTCATCAAACAGGTGAACAATACCAGGACGAGTAGACTGTAAACGCTCAATAACAGCAATTCGTTCCATCAATGCTTTTTTAGTTGCATCTAATTTTTTTATTTCTGCAATATCTTTATCAAGCCGTTTAGTTTCAGCTTTTATATAGGCATTACGCTCATTTTGGTAATTTATTTCACCATCGTAATAGGTATAAACAGCAAAGACATTCATTACCCCAAAAGCCACTGCAGCTGCGACCATAACAACAAATTGCTGTTGACTTTTTTTCCGCGCCTCTTCTCTCCATGGTAATAAATTTAAGCCCGCCATTACTCAAGCCCCCTTAATGCTAATCCTGTAGAAACTAACATTGCTGGAATATCACTCGTAAAACGTGCGGGATTCACCCTACTGTTTAAAACCATATTAGAGAAAGGGTTAGCTAGAGATACAGGAATACCAGTAGCTTCTTGTATTTGTTCATCAATACCTGGAATACTGGCACAGCCACCTGATAACAATATCTTTTCTACTGAACCATCTTGAGTTGATGCATGATAGAACTGCAAGAAACGTTGCACTTGGCTCACCATGTTTTCTCTGAAAGGATCAAGCACTTCAGGAATAAATCCTTCAGGAAGATTGCCATTTTTCTTTGCTAAACCTGCCTCAGAATAAGGCAGACCATAACGTTGCATAATTTCTTCTGTTAGCTGTTTACCTCCAAATACTTGCTCACGAGAGAAAACAACTCGTCCCTTATGGAAGACATTAACCCCTGTCATTGATGCACCAAAATCAACCACAGCTACTGTTTCATATTCTGAAATATCATCAACTAATTTACTAAAGAGTAATTCGACAGCATGCGATTCCAAATCAACCACATCAACCGTTAAACCTGCCATTTCTGCCGCAGCTAATCGTACCTCAACATTTTCGGTTCGTGTCGCGCCTAATAAGACATCAACCATACCAGGCACATCAGACGATGGACCTAATACATCGAAATCAAAGTTCACTTCATCCATTGGGTATGGAATATATTGCTCAGCTTCTAAGATAATCTGAGCTTCCATTTCTCCCGCTGGTATTGAATCTGGCATCGTAATAACTTTATTAATTGCCA
>JALVDG010000226.1 GCA_027009095.1 Thiotrichaceae bacterium | reverse complement strand
ATATCAGTGAAGGTTTTCGTAGCCCTTTTTAGTTTAGGTTTTTTTGCTCTCTTCCGCAAAGGGCTACGACTTACTTTCTTTTGCGTCGCCAAAAGAAAGTAAGCAAAGAAAAGGCGACCCAGCTAAGCTAACCGCTTACTCCTGCGCTTTACCCGAGAGAATGAGCAGTGAAAAGATTCGCTCTGTAAACTCCGCTCAAACACTTTCACTGCTGATCCATTCTTCGGGCAAATGTTCGGCACGGTTAGAATGGGAATTTTGGCTCCGCCTCGCTAACGCATCGGGCGAAGGGAAAAATATGAATATTTTTCTTAATATTGCGTAACATCAGTTTATTATTTCATCTCGGGTACGGGTCTCCTAAATAACTCAATATAAGCACGTTCGGCAATAATTTTTAGGTAGGTTTTATCCAAGCCTGTAAAGAGTTTATAGATTTTTATCTTCTCATCGACACTCAAGTCGTAACGGACTTCAGTGATCTCTTCATCCTTATATAATTTATACATAGTATCGAAAATAATAGAGGATGAATAAAACTCAGGCTGATTTCTCATCATTGAATTTAGGGAGAAAAATAATATTTTGGTTAGCCAAATGTCGCTCCCTTGCTCGGTATAGGTGAGCTGAGTTAAGTATGCACCTAGCTCTTCTAAGGCGTGTTCCTTGCCGTTTTCAGTCAGTTCTTTGAGAGTTGTAGCCACCCATTTGGGTTCATCCCACTTACTTTTGTCTATTTGATGATAGGCTTCGTGATACTCAATACTTGGTAATAAAGCTTGGTCAAGTTTGTCGAGTATATGGTAATCAATTTCAGCTGTTTTAGCTTTTTTATCTGCTTTATCTAAGCCACCTAATAAAGAACTGATCGCATCTAGTCCTCCGCCTAACACACCTTGGTTCGATGCACCATCGGCACGTTGTAGTGTTTGGCGTAGGCGTGAGGTTGCCATTTTATGTTTATTTTTAAGCAATAATTTAGCCGTTTTTTTAAGCTTTTTTATCTCGTCCTTATTTTGATAAATATCACTAAGTACCTCTTTATATTGCTTCGAGATGGTTTCTTCTACGTCGTAGTAGCCTTGCAACCAATAAGGAATCAAAGTATTCCGCCCTTGGAAAGTGAGTGCAGGAATAACCGAGTCAGTGGCAAATTCTTTGATACGATCAAGCAAGATAATGGAGCCAATACCTTGATTACCAAAGGTTAAGCCTAGTGCACCATCAACTGCAGGGACTTTATCAATACGGCGAACATGAAATAAAGGTAATTCGACTTTGCCGTAATATAATTGATTACGTTTGTGTACCCGATAAACCGTCAACATCGTGGTATGACACTGCTCTGGTTTACCGCCAGAGAGTATTTTTTCCATTTTCTTGAGGGTGAGTATTTCCTCTAAAGGTGCATCAACAAGACTAGAACAAGTAACTTGTAACACTTTAGGGGTGATGTAATAAGGAATTTTATGCTGATCTAGCGCAATATTAACCGCCTTAAAATCTTGCATAATTTCTTCTGTACTAGCCTCTTTGTCTGTTAAGCGGCTAAGTCCTTGCTCCATTGCATCATAAATATCTTGATACTCAGGTAGTAGCGATAGAATATATTTTTTCTCATCCTCTATCTCGGCAATCACTTTTTTTCTTAGCTCAGGATAACCCGAGTATTTAAGCATTAATGAGCGGTGTAATAGGTCAGAATAATAGGGCAAACGATTTGCTAACATTGCCTCTAAACGTTGCTCTTTTAACCAATCTTTAAACAGCCAAGCAGAAGAGGCTAGGGCGATAAATAAAAGCGGATAGATAAACCATGCTTTTGCGATGCTATTAAACAGTGGTAATGACGCTTTAGCTTTTTTATTCGAAACTCTAGCGAGCAAGCGTTTTTTAAACTCATTCGTAGGGGGAGGAAAAACACCTTCTTCACGAAACTCATCTAGCACGGCGCGTTTATGTTTTAAATAACGCATCGCTAGCCAATATCGCATCGGCAAAATATAGCCTTTGTATTGTTCAGGCTGCTCATAAATATCACTACTTAAAGGTGAAAGTGAGGTTGAATTTTGCAAGGTAGAAAATAGTATTCTATTTAACATGGTCTTAGCTGCCTCTTAAGCTATTGATAACAGCATTTATTTTTTTCATGCGTTCGCTATTCGATTGAGGGATATAACAATTAGTTGCATTCACCAGTGATACCGCCTTTTTACGAATACTTTCATCTTTAATTGAGTTATCTAAGCCACGTTGAAACCCAGACCAGTCCCAGCTGCAAATATATTCGGGCATTTGTTTAAAGCGTTCATTTAAATTGTGTAATGAATTGATTGCCTTTTGATTTTTTTTATTTTGCATATAGTAAATACCCGCTAAGGTATCTTTGATTTGTTTGTAGCCATCGGTTAAATAACCACTACTATTGATATCAAAATGTAACTGCTCGAAAGTATCGGCATCCACATTAGCCGTCACATAAGTTTCTAATAAATCAAGATCAATTTCGGAAGCAACATAATTTAGCATAGGTGTTTTTTCGCTACTTTCCTTAATCGTTTTACGCGCCTTTTCTAATTCGCTCATTGCGGTATGCAAATCATCAAAATAGAGCCAAGCCAATGCGCCCGATTCTCGGTGTCGAGCCGCTATATTTGCCGTATCGTAATCATATTTTTCTTTGTATTCGATGGCTTTATTAAAGCAGCGGTACATATCTTTTGCTTTTTCAGTATCCCCCATCTGATGTATGCTGGCGGTTAAATACCAATATATGCTATTAGCAAATTGAGGTTCGTCTACACACTGTAATTTACGCGCATGTTCGATAACTTTCTCATTGTTATTTTGTCGATAGAAACATTCAATGGCATAGTCTTCC
>JALVDG010000225.1 GCA_027009095.1 Thiotrichaceae bacterium | reverse complement strand
CTATATTTTCGCCTTGTTGTAGGCGGTTAAGTACATCTTTTTCACGACCTGAAACAATGACCGTAGCACAGCCAGAGCGTGATGCACGTTGTGCTGCAATCACTTTGGTTGCCATACCTCCAGTGCCTATATTTGTACCTGCTGATCCTGCAAAATTAATAAAATCAGGGTCAGTTGCAGAGCCTTCGGATATTAATTCGGCATCATCATGGTGTCGTGGGTCTTTGGTGTATAAGCCTTGCTGATCGGTGAGAATAATAAGTAAGTCGGCTTCGATGAGGTTTGATACTAATGCTGCGAGGGTATCGTTATCACCTAGACGAATTTCATCCATTGCAACGGTATCGTTTTCATTCACAATGGGGAGTGTTTCTAGTGTTAGTAAGGTGCGTAAGGTGTTACGTGCATTGAGATAACGGCGACGATTGCTAATATCATCGTGGGTTAAAAGAATTTGTGCCGCTTGAATATTATATTGCTGAAATTGTCGCTCGTAGGCTTCAATTAAGCCTGCTTGACCTATTGCTGCGGCAGCTTGTAATTTAGGCAGGCTTGAAGGGCGGCTTGTCCAGCCCATACGACTCATTCCTTCGGCAACCGAGCCAGATGATACCAGTACAATTTCAATACCTTGTTCACGTAAACGAGCGATTTGTTCTGCCCAATCGCTAATGGCGTTGTAATCTAAGCCTTTGCCATCTTGTGTTAATAAGGCACTGCCAATTTTAATAATCCAACGTTTACTTTTTTGTATGTATTGAGTACGACTCATAGGCGTGTCTCGCTAAGGTTAATCCTTATAGTCCGCTGCATAAGCTTCATCATCTAGGTATTGCATGATTTTATTGGCTAAATCTTGTGTGCCTTGCTTGGTAACCGCCGATATTTTAAATACTGGACCTGTCCATTCAAGACGTTTGACGATCTCATCACAAATTGAATCGACCTCATCATAGGGTAACAGGTCAATTTTATTAATAACGAGCCAACGAGTACGATTTTTTAACTCATCGCTGTATTTTTCTAACTCTTTTTCTAACACATGGATAGATGCAACAGGGTCAGTGCCATCCATTGGTGCAACATCGACCAGATGTAGCAATAAACTAGTGCGTGATAAGTGCTTAAGAAATTGAATACCTAAACCTGCACCATCAGCTGCCCCTTCAATAAGACCTGGAATATCGGCAATTACAAAGCTTTGGTTTATGTCGATGCGTACCACACCGAGGCTAGGATAGAGTGTTGTAAAAGGATAATCGGCAACTCTTGGTTTTGCCGATGAGATACTGCTGATAAGGCTAGATTTTCCTGCATTGGGTAGCCCCAATAAACCAACATCTGCAAGTACTTTCATTTCTAATTTAAGGGTACGAAAATCACCTTCGCTACCAGGTTTTGTTTGGCGTGGCGCACGATTAACCGAGCTTTTATAGCGCAGGTTACCTAAACCATGAAAGCCACCTTGTGCCACCATGATTTTTTGACCATCTTCTGTTAAGTCACCAATAATTTCATTGGTTTCTTCTGCATAGATAACCGTACCGATGGGAACTGGGATAATAAGATCATCGCCTTTTTTTCCTGTCATATTACGGCTTGCACCATTTTCTCCCCGCTCTGCCTCATAATGACGACGATGACGAAAATCAGAGAGTGTACTAAGGCTTTTGTCAGCTTGTAAGTAGATGCTCCCACCATTGCCGCCATCACCACCGTCTGGACCGCCAAATTCAACATATTTTTCACGGCGAAAACTAACGCAACCATTACCACCATCCCCTGCTTTAACACTGATTGTGGCTTCATCTACAAATTTCATTCGATTTACTTCTTGGATAATAAAAGGGATATGCAGGATTTTAAATAGTCATCTTATCCTTGTACATTCCTTGGGGTGAAAGCTATTCTTTTTCTCTATAGTAATACCTTTAGCGTGACTTGTAGGGTGGATAAACGATAGTGCATCCACCAAAATCAACGTATTGTGGTGGATGCGTTACGCTTATCCACCCTACTGCTGATATTCTAAAGAGTGACTGCATAATATCAATTTAAGCATGAACGTGTCCGTGTGCTATCTCTTCTTCTGTCGCATCACGAATATCAAGTAGCTCAACATCAAAATGTAGCGTCATACCTGCAAGTGGATGATTAGCATCAATTTTAACGGTATCACCATCAACTGAAACAATGGTAATTACTTCAATACCTGCATCTGTTTGCGCTTGAAATTGAGCACCTGCGACTAACTGCTCATCAGGCACATCGCCAAACATTTCACGCGGGACGTCTTGAGTCAGTGCATCGTTACGCTCGCCATAAGCATCTGCTGCTTCTATCACGATATTGAAAGAGTCACCTACATTTTTACCTTCTAGTGCTTTTTCAAAGCCAGGAATCATGCCTCCTACACCGTGTAGAAAAGTCATTGGGGAGTCTTTAGTTGCTTGATCGATTATTTCATCATCACCATTTTTTAGCGTGTAGGCAACAGATGCAACTTGGTTTTTAGTCAGGCTCATGGGGGTATTCTCATTAAAATTTAAAAGGTCTGAGTTTGACATATTTAATGCTGTTCAGCTAATGAGAATAAGTGAATATTACTTATTAATAGGGGAATTTATAAGATTGAGGCTCTTTAATAAGTAAAGAGCCTCTTTTTAGGATGGATAAATTAATTATTTTCTTTTGCCGAGTGTTTTAAAACGACGGGTAAAGAGAAGAAGTAATAAGCCTAAGATACCGAAAGTATTAAAACTTCCGCCTCCTCCGCTATTATTTCCACCATTGCTCCCGCCATTGTTGTCATCTTCAACATTAATATAAACAGTCGCTTGCTTTATACAACCCTTATTATCAGAGATTTTGTACTTAAAGGAATCA
>JALVDG010000224.1 GCA_027009095.1 Thiotrichaceae bacterium | reverse complement strand
ATTGTTTTATAAGGCTACCTACAAGTTATGAGAAGCTAGCAAAATTTTATCTCATCTTTTTATCAGGACTTTTATTTTTAATGACTTGCAGTAATTTTATACGACGACCATCACTATTTTTAATATTAAACAGTAAGTTACCGAAGTTTAGCTGTTCTCCTGTTTTAGGGATATGCCCTAATTCATGGGTTATAACACCTGCAACTGTGTCAAATTTATCTTCTGGAAGTTTGCTCCCAAAGAAGTTGTTAAAAAAATTAACTTCAGTGTTAGGTTTGACCATAAATTGATTCTTTCCATAATCCACAATATCTTTTTTATGATCATCTATGGCATCATGCTCATCATCGATATCACCTACAATTTGCTCTAAAACATCTTCGATAGTGATTAAGCCTGATGTTCCTCCATACTCATTGATCACCATTGCCATATGATTGCGTTTATTACGAAATGAGGTAAGAAGATTATCTAATTTTGTACTTTCGGGTACGGTTAGGGGGCGACGAATAATGTCTTTAATATTAAAATCCTCTTCTTTGCCCACATATTTTAATAAATCTTTTACCAGCAAAATACCTTCGATATCATCACGATCATCATCAAAAACAGGGTAGCGGGAATGTCCAGTCTCGCGAGCTGTTTTTAATATCTCGTGATAACTATCTGTAATATGAAGAAAGTTCATATGTGATCGAGGAATCATTACATCACGTACTTGCAGATCGTCAACGCGCATCACTCCTTCCAACATGCTGAGTACGCCAGCATCAATAATATTCCTTTTGTACGACTGTCTAAGGCCTTCAAGCAACTCTTTTTGATTGAGTGGAGAGATGTCAATTTTTTTTCTTAGCCATTTTGTCCACTTGTTGTGAAGCTGAATGCCAATATTTTTAATCATGTGCTTGTATATGGGTTGGGGTAATCCAACTTCTCCAAAATATTTATTTCTAATGATTCCATTATGTGTGCTTGTGATTCCTCAATATGATCATAGCCTTGCAAATGTAACATGCCATGAATAATTAAATGAGCACAGTGTTGTTCAAATGATTTTTGCTGTGTGAGTGCTTCTTTTTCGATAACGGGAACACAGAGTACCAAATCACCTAAATGTGAAGCAGTATTTAGTTCAATACCATCTGGTAATATGGGTGCATCAAAGACAAAAGAAAGGATGTTAGTCGCATAACTTTTCTGTCGGTAGTCCTTGTTAAGAGAAAGCCCTTCATTTTCATCTACAAAGCGTAAGGTGACACTGGACTCTCCATTTTGCTCATTAGCGGCTTCCACCCAGTTTTGTATCAGCATAGAAGAAGGAAGAGTATCGTAATGATAGGGATTTTGTATTTCTAATTGTAAAAAATGATTACTTATTGTTCTCATGTAATTCTTCGTAGCGGTCATAGGCTTTGACAATACTTTTTACTAAGGTATGGCGAACGACATCTTTTGCTAAGAAAAAACTAAAGCTAACCTCTTTAATTTCTTGTAAAATATCAATAACATGCTTTAGACCTGACTGTTGGTGGTTAGGCAAGTCGATCTGTGTAATATCCCCTGTTACGACAGCAGTAGAGCCAAAGCCTAAACGGGTAAGAAACATTTTCATTTGTTCTTTGGTCGTATTTTGTGCCTCATCCATAATAATAAAAGAGTCATTTAGAGTGCGTCCACGCATATAAGCCAATGGAGCAACTTCAATAACATTTTTTTCTATTAAGCGTGCGACTTTTTCAAAGCCAAGCATTTCGTATAAGGCATCGTACATAGGGCGTAAATAGGGGTCTACTTTTTGTGATAAATCCCCAGGAAGAAAACCTAATTTTTCACCTGCTTCAACCGCAGGGCGTACTAATACAATACGACGTACTTCATCTCGCTCTAAGGCTTCAACGGCACAAGCAACGGCTAAATAGGTTTTGCCTGTACCTGCAGGACCAATACCAAAAGTAAGATCGTGCTTTTGCATATTGCGGATATAATTATTTTGATTTGCTCCACGTCCACGAATTATGCCACGTTTAGTACGGATAGTGGTGTAGACAATATCCTTTTCGTCTTCATTACCTAAACTAGACTCTTGCAAGTACAAATGGATAGCCTCAGGCGTAATCGTATCAGTTTTGGTTGTTTCATAAAGCTCTTTGATAAGATTAATCGCTACTTGAAGCTTTGCAGGTAAACCGCTGACTTTAAAGTCGTAGCCCCTATTATTGATAGTAACGTCAAGACGCGTCTCTAGTTGGCGAAAATGTTGGTCAAATTGTCCCGAAAGATTCATTAAGCGTTCGTTATCGACAGGCTCTAAAGTGAATTCAATGGTACTTTCTTTACTATCAGCAATGGTGAGAGTATTCAAAAAGGTTTTTTCTCCTGATTTAAGTTGATTATTTGTTAGTATATCCGAGAGCTACACCAAATAAAATAAAAGCACTGCCACTAGCTCGATTGATATTTTTTCTACCCTTATTGCTACTCAAGCATTGTTTTGCCGCATGTGCCGATAAAGCGTACAGGGTATGAATTAGGATAATTAAGCCACAAAAACTAAGTGTTAAATAGCCAAATTGTAAAGCATAATTTTTTGATAGATTAATAAATTGTGGAAACAGTGACATAAAAAAGAAAATTGGCTTAGGGTTTAGGAGCGTTATTGTTAAGCCTTCAATAAAATGTTTTGACAAAGGCTGTTTGTTTGCTTTTTTATTTAAAGATAGGGGGGTAATGGGCGCACGCCATAGTTTGATACCAAGATAAATTAAATAGGCTGCACCTATAAATTTGACGATAGTAAAAGCAGTTGCAGAGCTTGCTAAAAGGATGCCGATACTCGTTATTGAAAGTAACGATACAATAAAGATGCCTGTGGCAATCCCTAAAATACCACTAAATGTAACAAGAAAGTTGTAACGGATAATATTCGACAAGGTAAGAATAACGCCAGGTCCAGGGCTAGCAACGGTAATTGCACTGATCAACAAATAAATAAGAAAATTATCTAATGTCATCATTTATTTTAAAGCCTCTCCTTCTACTGCCACAATCTCACCTCGTAAACTATTAGGGAATGCTTCGGTAATTTTTACATCAACAAATTTACCAATTAAACGCTTTTGCCCTGCAAAGTTTACCGTACGGTTATTTTCGGTTTTACCTGACATTTCGGCATCATTGCGTCGTGAAGGTGCTGTCACTAAAACAGATTGTACACTACCAACCATTGATTGACTGATTTCTGCGGTCATTTCAATAATGCGTGTTTGTAAGCGCTTAAGACGCTGTTTTTTTACTTCCATCGACGTATCATCAGCAAAAGAGGACGCTGGCGTACCAGGACGTGCGCTGTATATAAAGCTAAAGCTATGATCAAAGCCAATATCTTCGATTAGCTTCATGGTATCTTCAAAGTCTTGTTCTGTCTCACCAGGGAAGCCAATAATAAAGTCAGATGACATACTAATATCAGGACGTATCTCGCGTAATTTGCGAATTTTTGATTTATATTCAGCCGCCATATGACCACGTTTCATTGCAGCTAGTATACGATCAGAGCCACTTTGTACAGGTAGGTGAAGGTGGTTAACTAACTCAGGTACTTCGGCATAGGCTTGAATAAGGCTATCGCTAAATTCAACTGGGTGTGAGGTGGTATAGCGAATGCGCTCAATGCCATCAACAGCGGCAACATAGTGAATTAACATCGCTAGGTCTGCTATATCGCCATCATGCATTTTGCCACGATAAGCATTGACATTTTGACCCAGTAAATTGACTTCTCTTACTCCTTGTTCTGCAAGGCTAGCAATTTCTGCGATAATATCGTCAAAGGGGCGGGAAATTTCTTCACCACGCGTATAAGGTACGACACAGAAAGTACAGTATTTAGAACAGCCTTCCATAATGGATACAAATGCACTCGGACCATCCGCTTTTGGCTCAGGTAAACAATCGAATTTTTCTATTTCAGGGAAGGAAATATCAATCACTGCTTTTTTTGTTTGTTTGGCTTCGCTAATTAAATCAGGTAAACGATGTAAGGTTTGTGGGCCAAAGATAACATCAACTGCAGGTGCTCTTGATTTTATGGCGGCACCTTCTTGGCTAGCAACACAGCCTCCTACACCAATAATCACATCTGGATTTTTGTCTTTTAGCTTTTTCCAGCGACCAATTTCAGAAAAGACTTTTTCTTGCGCTTTTTCACGAATAGAGCAGGTATTTAATAATAAGACATCAGCCTCTTCAGGATTGTCGGTTAATTCCATTGCATCATTATCTTTAAGGACATCTAGCATTTTGGATGAGTCGTACTCATTCATCTGACAGCCATGAGTTTGAATGAAAATTTTACCAGACATAGTCTTTTGCTCTATAAAATAAGGAATGTGCATGAAGAAGGAATAATTATCGCTTTCAAATAAATGAGAAGCAAGAGAACTGATGATGCAAGTGTGTTTTATTAAAGAAGATCCGCATTATCAGTTTTGGTAAAAATTACAACATGGCTTGTAATTGCTCTTTTTCTAAGCGTGCGCCAAAGGTAGTAACAATTTCAGCTGCTGCTTGGCTTGCTAAGTTGCCTGCATCTAAATCGTTATAGCCTTGTGTTAGTCCATACATAAAAGCACCTGCAAACATATCACCGGCACCATTTGTATCGACAGCGGTTACTTTTTTTGAGTCGATAGAGGTACGCTTGCCATTACTGATGATGGTTGCGCCATCTTTACCTTGTGTCACGACAATCTTTTTTGCGATTTTTTCTAGTGCGCTGATTGCATCGTCTAAATTATCAGTAGAGGTGTAGGTTTTTGCTTCTTCTTCATTACAAAACAGCACATCAACACCATCGCCAATAATTTCGCTGACACCCTCTTTAAAATAAGTCACCATTGCAGGGTCAGAAAAGGTAAATGCAGTCTTAACACCATTTTCAGCCGCTATTTTTCGAGCAGCAATGGCGGCATTACGAGAACAATCTGATGTGACAAGGTAGCCTTCAATATAAAGGTATTCAGAATTTTTTAGCTGTTCGATATGTAAATCGGCATCACAAAACTCAGAGGTAATACCTAAATAAGTGTTCATGGTACGCTCTGCATCTTCCGTTACCATTACCATGCACTTACCTGTCACGCCATCACCTTTAACTTTATCAAGTAAAGTACTGACGCCTGCTTCGTGAAGATCATTCATATAGAAATTACCACCTTCATCATCTGCGATCTTACAAGCATAGAAGGTTTTACCGCCTAATTGGCTAATAGCAACAATTGTATTTGCTGCTGATCCACCACTTGCGCGCTTCTTTAATCCAAACTCTTTGATTAAATTATCTGATAATTGTTGTTGTTTATCTTCTTCTATTAGGGTCATTAGCCCTTTTTCGATATTATTGTTTTCTAGAAATGAGTCAGATACGCTAAATTCCATATCAACAAGCGCATTGCCAATGCCATAAACGTGGTATTTCATTTGTATTAATTTTCCTTGATATACTTGAGTTAGGAATAATTTTAAAGAGCAACATATTCCTTAAAAATTGGTAACTATAGCAGAATTTAGTGTATATCACCTTGTTTTACAGGTATCTCACCCTATCATTATATTTATCTGATAATATGGTTTTATTTGTAGCAAAAAATATAGTTATCCAATGTAATCTTAGGTGAAATAAAGTGAACCCTGACTTTCTGATAATGTCTGTTAGTTAATAGGTATCTGAGTTTAATTTAGTTAGAACAATAGGTTCCTTATTTTTGCTACAATCAATAGAACAATATATTTGATAAAGAATAATCAAATAGTTTCATAAAAAAGTTACTAATAAAATCTAACCCAATGTGATTTAGATTTTCTTTAGAGGCAAATAATAGGTTAAGGCAGATAATAAAATTTATGGCTAATTCACACGAATCGGATCACGATTTAGGTTTGGCGGTAGAAGAATCCCGTCCAAAAGTTAAAGAACCAGCACGATATAAAGTTATACTATTAAACGATGATTTCACACCAATGGAGTTTGTGGTTGAGGTATTGCAACACTTTTTTGGACTAAACCAAGAAAATGCAACTCGTGTTATGTTAAGTGTTCACACAAAAGGTAAAGGTGTTTGTGGTACCTATACAAGAGAGATAGCCGAGACGAAAGTCGATTTGGTTAATGAGTATGCGCGTGAGTGTCAACACCCGCTGTTATGTACAATGGAAGAGGCGTAGAAAAATGTTAAGTGCAGAAGTTGAATATTCTATCAACCGCCTGTTTACAGAGGCACGCGATAAGCACCATGAGTTTGTCACTGTAGAGCATCTGCTGTTAGCAATGACAAGTAATCCTACCGCAGCAGAAGCTTTGCGAGCTTGTGGTATTGATATCCCTGTATTGCAAACAGAATTAGAAAGTTTTATCGAAGAAAGTACCCCCGTACTTGTCGAAGATGATGAGCGAGACACGCAACCAACTTTGGGTTTCCAGCGTGTTATTCAACGCTCTGTTTACCATGTTCAGGCATCAGGTAAAGGTGAGGTAACAGGAGAAAATATTCTCGTGGCTATTTTTGGTGAGCCAGAGTCTCATGCTGTTTATTATTTATCACGTCAAAATATGACGCGTTTAGATCTTGTTAATTATGTTTCACATGGTATTCATAAAACAGAAGATGAAATTTCATTGAGTGAATTCCCAATGGATGATGATCCTGAAATGTTGGATGATATTTCTTTGGCCGAGGAAGAAGAAGCACCAGCAGAAACACCGTTACAACGTTTTGCTGAAAACTTAAATGAGCAAGCAATTGAAGGAAAAATTGATCCCTTAATTGGTCGTGACAATGAAATAGAGCGAGCAGTACAAGTACTTTGTCGTCGTCGCAAAAACAACCCTTTATTAGTCGGTGAAGCAGGTGTTGGTAAAACAGCCATTGCAGAAGGTTTAGCAAAGCGCATTGTTGATAAAGAAGTCCCTGAGGTTTTACAAGATGCTACTATTTACTCGCTTGATCTCGGTGCATTAGTAGCAGGTACCAAATATCGTGGTGACTTCGAAAAACGTTTGAAAGCAGTGCTTAATCAGATTAAAGAAGAAGATCATGCGGTACTTTTTATCGATGAAATTCATATCATTATTGGAGCAGGTGCAACTTCTGGTGGCACAATGGATGCATCAAATCTTATCAAGCCGATGTTAGCATCAGGCGAGCTAAAGTGCATGGGTTCAACCACCTACCAAGAGTATCACAGTATTTTTGAAAAAGACCGTGCATTGGCGCGTCGCTTCCAAAAAATTGATATAAATGAGCCAAGTATTTCTGAAACCATTCAAATTTTAAAAGGTTTAAAATCACATTATGAAAAACATCATGATGTAAAATATACCATGCCTGCTTTAGAGTCAGCTGCAGAGCTTTCCGCGCGTTATATTACAGATCGCCATTTACCAGATAAGGCAATTGATGTGATTGATGAAGCGGGAGCTAATCGTCAGTTAGAACCAAAGGAGGCACGTAAAAAGACTATTTCGGTACATGATATCGAAAACATTATCGCAAAAATGGCGCGTATTCCACCTAAGACAGTTTCCTCTTCAGATATGATGATACTAAAAAAGCTAGAAAAGAGCTTGAAACGTGTTGTGTTTGGACAGGATGATGCTATTTCTCAGCTAGTGACCTCTATTAAAATGGCACGCTCTGGTTTGCGTGAAGATGGTAAGACGATTGGTTCGTTCTTGTTCGCAGGTCCAACAGGTGTGGGTAAAACAGAAGTTGCTAAGCAACTATCTGATCACTTAGGTATTGAGTTACTTCGTTTTGACATGTCTGAGTACATGGAGCGTCATACCGTATCACGCTTAATTGGCGCACCTCCTGGCTATGTTGGCTTTGATGAAGGTGGATTGTTAACTGATGCTGTGAGTAAAAGCCCTCATGCTGTTTTATTGCTTGATGAAATTGAAAAAGCACATCCTGATGTCTTTAATATTTTATTACAGGTTATGGATAATGGTAGCTTAACGGATAGCAATGGACGTAAAGTTGATTTCCGTAATGTAATTTTGATTATGACGAGTAATGCGGGGGCGCACGATATTAATCGCAGCTCATTAGGCTTTACTAAGCAAGACCATAGCTCTGATATTGGTAAAGCAATTGAACTAGCCTTTACGCCTGAATTCCGTAATCGTTTAGATGCTGTTATTCAGTTTGGTGCATTAATTCCTAAGGTCATTGTTTCTATTGTCGACAAGTTCTTAATTCGACTTGAAACTCAGTTAGTTGATAAAGGCGTAACACTTATTGTTGACGATAAAGCCAAACGTTGGTTAGCCAAAGAAGGTTATGATGCAAAAATGGGAGCACGCCCAATGGAACGTTTAATACAAGAAAAAATTAAACGCCCATTGGCTGATGAGCTATTATTTGGAAAACTAAGCGAAGGTGGTACTGTGCGTATCACTGAAAAGGGCGGAGAACTTAGCTTGTCGTATGGTGAAAAGGCAGTACCTGCATAAGAGTCCAACTTAGTCTATGAGATAGGTCTTGCAAAGCGATTTTCTTCACTCCTCAATGACTGCTGGAATTCAATGGTTTATCAGTGTGGTTATTATCGTTAGAGAAACTCTTAGGCTAAGATAAATTATTTACATATTTCTAGGTGTCTATTGTGGATAAAAATGATCTTAAAGAAGCGGGTTTAAAAATAACAAAACCTAGAATAGAAATATTAAAATTATTAGAAACATCTGAAAAACAACACTTTGGTGCAGAAGAAATTTATCAGGAGTTACTTGTTGGAGGAGTTAAAGTAGGTATCGCAACGGTTTATCGTGTACTCACACAATTTGAAGCAGCGGGGTTGATTATCAAGCATAATTTTGAAGGTGATCAATGCGTATATGAGTTAGAGCGTGGTGAGCATCATGATCATATGGTTGATCTGAAAACAGGCAAAATTGTAGAATTTCATGATGAGATTATCGAGCAAAGGCAGATAGAGATTGCTAAAGAGCATGGTTTTAAATTAATGGAACACTCTTTGACTTTATATGGTGAGTTTAAGGATTAAAGAATGTGCACGGAATAACTTCATTTTGTAGATAGCGACTATGGTAATGCTGTATTTTTAATAACTACTCAGCATAATCAGTAACTGCTTAGGTTGTGCTCTATTTTGTTCGAGTTCAAGGAAAAAGAGCGGAGTTTATGCGTGTAAATGAGCACGTTTAACGCAGAAATCGGGCAAAAGAGAGTACGAGCTGAGTGGTTACGATTTTTATACTTCAGAGTTTTCTCACTGTTATTCTCACAAGTTTGCTTTGATGGAGTACTACTAGTAGTACGTCAACCACGTTATATTGACAGATACAGAGCAAACCAAAGTGTTCAATCAAGACAAGGCATGGGTTTTGACAATGGTTATTCCCTTGTCAAAACTCACAGCGCCGTATTGGATGCTTTGGATTGTCCCGCAGGGAGAGCTAGGAAGCGGTCATCCTAGTGCATTGTATTCAGGGTATCGGGTTTAAAAAATTCAATTGCTTGCTCTTGTTGAGCCTTTTCTAGACTTCGGTCAAATACTAGCTCAATTGATGTATCACCTTTTTCTCCGATAGCCTTTACTTGTAGTAGATCAGGAATACGTTTGGCAAGATAAGTACACATCGCAATGCCTAGATCATAATTTTCTTCAAATAGAGCATTAACTAATGAGTTGGCAACGTACTGTGTGCGTTGTAGTGTGTTGGGGTTTTCAATATTATCCTTGCCTAGTTTGATACCTGCATCCATTGTGATATCCATCTGATCTAAATAGCGTCTTTGGTGACCAGGTAAAGGCTTGTTGCGATCAAACTCTAAAATAGAAATATCATTGATGATAACATGGAGTTTGTTTTCACTGTTGCTCATTGTATATGGCTCGTGCGATTAAGTGTTATGTTTCAAATGTAAAGAAGTGGATTTTAGGCTTGTCTACATTAAAACAATATTGAGAGTAGGGTGAAACTAAAAGTTTTACTTCCTGTTGAGATAAAGATAATCATTAAACGTCATCAAATCCTGCTTGTTTGTATAGTTCTTTAGCTTTAGCTGTGTCTTTCTCTACGCCATTGCCTTGTTCATACATCATCGCAAGTGTAGTCATAGAGCCTTGCAAGCCCTGATCTGCTGCTAGTTGAAACCACTTAGCAGCTTCTGCACCATCTTTTTCAACACATTCACCATTCATATACATAAATCCTAGTCCATGTTGTGCAATGGGGTAGCCTTGTTCAGCCGATGCTCTCATCCATTTAGCTGCTTCTTCACTACTAGGACCAACGCCTAAACCATTTTGATACATAATAGCAACGAGGTGCTGTGCCTGTGCATTGCCTTTTTCTGCAAAAGGTGAAAGAAACTGCATGGCTTTTGAAAAATTCTTTCCTTCAAAGGCAGATATGCCCGTTGAAAAGTCCATTTCTTCTGCATCGGTGAATGTTGTTTCGCTCATTTTACTTAACTACCTTTAACTATGAATTTATCAAATAAATGATTCAGTATAAGGGCAAACACTGCGGGTTCAAT
>JALVDG010000223.1 GCA_027009095.1 Thiotrichaceae bacterium | reverse complement strand
AGCAGATACTCGTCTAGTAAGCCCTGTTGATGGCTGTATCAGCCAACTAGGTGCAATTAAGCAAGGCAAAATATTCCAAGCAAAAGGGTATAGCTATACCGCAGACGCTTTATTAGGAGGCGATAAAGATCAGGCAAAGAAATTTACAGATGGGCACTTCGCAACCATTTATTTATCACCTAAAGATTATCATCGCATACACATGCCGTGTGATGGCAAACTCAAGCAGCAAACGCATGTGCCAGGAAGATTATTTAGCGTAGCACCGCATACTGCGCGTACTGTTCCTAATTTATTTGCACGTAATGAGCGTGTAGTAGCAGTATTTGAGACTGAATTTGGTGATATGGCGATGGTACTTGTAGGGGCTATCAATGTCGCGGCTATCGAAACCGTTTGGGATGGGCTAATCACGCCACCGAAAGGAAAACAGATCTCACGCAAAGATTATACTAATGAGCAAATCAACTTAGCAAAAGGTCAAGAAATGGGACGATTTAATATGGGGTCTACCGTTATTTTGCTATTTACTAAAGATGCTCCTAAATTTAGCTCAGATATGAGCTCAGGGTTAGCGCTTAAAATGGGACAGCCAATAAGCAACTCATAAAATAATGTAGATTATTTGTCAATTAACAATTTTATTTGTTGAATTTCTCTAAGCCGCCCTTACCTTTCCTACACGTTACAATAATAGACTTAAGGAAATACGATGACAAAATCTGCTAATAAAGAAAATATGCAATTCCAAACTGAAGTCGATCAACTCCTTCAGTTAATGATTCACTCACTTTACTCTAATAAAGAAATATTTCTACGCGAACTTATCTCAAACGCATCGGATGCCTGTGATAAATTACGTTTTGAAGCAATTTCAAATGATGCCTTATACGAAGGCGATGGTGAGCTACGCATTGAAGTTGATTTTGATGCAGAAAAAAATACGGTTACTGTCCGTGATAACGGCATTGGCATGACGCGTGACGAGATCATCGAAAATATTGGTACAATTGCAAAATCTGGTACAAAAGAGTTCTTAGAAAAACTCACGGGTGATGCCGCTAAAGACTCTAATTTAATCGGTCAATTCGGTGTTGGTTTCTACTCTGCATTTATTGTTGCCGATAAAGTAACACTAACAACACGCAAAGCAGGTGATGATAAAAGCAATGGTTCACGTTGGGAGTCAACAGGTGAATCTGGCTTTAGCTTAGAGACATTAGAAGTTGATAAGCACGGTACAGAAATTGTGCTTCACCTAAAAGAAGATGAAAAAGAGTTTGCTGATAAATACCGCCTACAAAGCATCATCTCAAAATATTCTGACCATATTCCGCTACCGATCAAAATGCTCAATAAGGTAGAGGCTGTTGAAGCGAAAGAAGAAGTAAAAGATGACGATGGCAATGTTATCACACCTGCTGTAGAGGCGGTTGAGGCATCGGAAACTTGGGAGACGGTTAACAAAGCAAATGCACTTTGGGTTCGTCCTAAAAGTGAAGTAAAAGATGAAGAATATAAAGATTTTTATAAAACCATCTCTCATGATTGGCAAGATCCACTCACATGGTTACATAACCGTGTTGAAGGTAACTTAGAATACACTTCCCTACTCTACATTCCATCGAAAGCACCGATGGACCTGTATGAACAAAAACAAAGAAATGGTATTAAACTTTATGTTCAACGCGTCTTTATTATGGACGAGACTGAGCATCTAATGCCTCATTACCTACGCTTTGTGCGTGGTTTAATCGATTCAAATAACTTACCACTGAATGTTTCTCGTGAGATTCTACAAAGCAATCGTATTGTTGACACAATGCGCAAGGCATCTGTTAAGAAAATTCTTGGCTTGCTAGAGAAAATGGCGAAGAATGATAGTGATAAATATGCTGAGTTCTGGAAAGAGTTTGGTCAAGTCATGAAAGAAGGCATAGGCGAAGACTTTAGTAATAAAGAGCGTATTGCCAAGCTATTGCGCTTCTCCTCAACACATACCGACAAAAAAGAGCAAGATGTATCGCTTGAAGATTACGTCTCACGCATGAAAGAAGGTCAAGATAAAATTTACTATGTAAGTGCCGAAAGCTTTACTGCGGCAAAGAATAGCCCTCATCTAGAGATATTCCGCAAAAAAGGCATCGAAGTCTTGCTACTGTCTGACCGTGTCGATGAGTGGATGATGGGTAGCTTAACGGAGTTTGATGGCAAGAAAATGCAATCTGTTGCAAAAGGAGATCTTGATCTCGGTGAATTAGATACAGATGAAGACAAAGAGGAACAAAAGAAGATAGAAGAAGAATCAGCTTCTATTGTTAAGCAACTTAAAGAAGAGCTAGGTGATAAAGTTGAGGATGTACGTGTCTCTCATCGACTCACCTCCTCAGCATCTTGCCTAATTCTAAATGAACACGACATGGCACTTTATATGCAACAAATGCTAAAACAAGCAGGTCATGAAATGCCATCAAGCAAGCCAGTACTTGAGATTAACCCTACTCATCCTCTATTGACTCGAATGAGTGAAGAGACAGATGATGATAAATTTAAAGAGTGGGCAAGCATTTTGTTTGATCAAGCCTTATTAGCAGAAGGCGGACAACTAGAAGATCCTGCTGGATTCGTGCATAAGTTAAATTCATTAATGCTTGAAATGTCGTAATATATAACACGATATAAATGGCTTTAGAAAGCGCAGAATGAAAACTCTGCGCTTTTTTATGCCTAAAGATAATTTTTATAGCGTTTTTATACAAATAACAGACATAAAAAAAGCGGACATAAAAGCCCGCTTTTTCTTAACGATATAAAACTAGACTATTTTATCCAGCTTTTATATCCATCTAATTTCTTTTCTTTGCCATCTTCATAGCCAGCTTCATAAGCCTCTGTTATACGCTGCTCTTCAC
>JALVDG010000222.1 GCA_027009095.1 Thiotrichaceae bacterium | reverse complement strand
TATTCCTATTAAGGAATTAGCCAGCCATTTTCTCTTCACGCTTACGGTTAAACCACTCTTCAGCAGCTTCATCCCAACCGTCAGTACGAACATAAGATACGTTACGTGGCTGCTTAATCATATTTGGATCTGGATCAATACCGATACCTTCTAGGAAGTTAACCAAGCCAATACGCTCGATCATTTCACCACAACGCTCATGCTCAAGACCATTCTCAGCCCAGAAATCGATAACTTCTTCAGCCAATTCAACCAGTGCTTCGTAATCTTCTTCCGTTTCAAGTTTCATAAACGGAACGATAACGGTACCCATTAAATCGCCAATCTTAAGTGTACGCTTACCACCCATTAAGATAGTCACACCTTTGTCGTCACCAGGGCTGATTGCTTTAGGAACAACATTCATACAGTGCATTGAACGAACACAGTTAGACTCATCGGCAATAAGAGAACCATCATCTGCTAGTGACAGACTATTAGAAGTACAACGTGAAATAACGTTATCCATCACATAATCACGACCTTTTTCTTCCACAAAGGCTTTCCATGCGTCTTGGTCAATTTTCTTGTGATCTCTCCAAGTACCGATAACCGCAAAGTCAGCTCGCTCAATCGCATTCTGACAATCGTTAGGACAACCGGATATTTTGAATTTAAACTTATAAGGAAGCGCAGGACGATGAACATCATCAGTAAAGTTATTCAGAAGATGACGATGAATCGCTTGCTCATTACAGTTAGACTGTTCACAACGTGCACCACCAATACATGACATACCAGTACGTACACAAGGACCTGCTCCACCTAGATCCCAACCGTAGTCATTAATTTCATCAAAGAAAGGCTGAAAGTTATCAGAATCAGCCCCAATAAACATGATGTTACCTGTTTGCCCATGGAAAGTTTGCAACCCTGAGCCATACTTTTCCCAGCTATCTGCTAACTGACGTAACATATCTGTAGTATAGAAATTTCCTGCTGGCGGCTGAACACGTAGCGTATGAAATTCTTTTGACTCTGGGAACGCATCACCTACTTCGGAGAAACGAGGAATAATTCCACCACCGTATCCGAATACAGAGATAGTTCCACCTTTCCAGTAACCCATCTTAGTCTCGTAAGAATGCTCTAACTGACCCATTAGGCCGTTAATTACATTACGGATACGATCATCTGGGTGATTGTCTCTTAGGTTTTTGAAACCAGTAATGAAACTAGGCCATTCACCTTCTTCTAAGTTATCCAACATCGGCGTTGGGTAATTCTTCATGTCAGCCATGCATGCCTCCTAAAATTTGATACTTTATGGCTTGAGTGATTAAGTGCCTTTTAACCTTCAAACACTCAACCCATCAAAATACTTGCAAAATCGCAACATCGCGAGATAGTTGCACAGTGTATGCTTATCACTTCAAAGAATGAACCCCACGCATGGGGTGTTGCCCGCAATATTTGAGTACCCCCAAAGAGGTAGTTCATGATATTGCCACTCTATTCACCTGATAAACGTGACATAGTAAAATATTCTTATATATTAATTTTACAAGTTCTTTTACTTTTATTATGACTATTTCAAGCAGCCCATTTTCACTAAACAGTGATACCAGCTATCAACGCTGGCGAGAGAAAAAATTAGAATATTTTACTCAGGATGTTCATTCACTTTTTATTGAAATTAATGACATTGCATCGCTCAATTCATCACAAAAAAAAGCACTGGTAAATCAAGTTAAACATTACAATATGGCGTTTTATCGGTTCACCAGACCGAGCAACCATGATGCAACCAACAAAATAAAAGTACACGCACTCGCCCATCAGCTAGGACTTAGACGTATTGATAAAAATATCTGCGCTGATGACGATAAACTCACCTCTATTATGGTCTCCCAACATAAAGGACAACATAACTACATCCCCTACTCCAACAAACGCCTTAGCTGGCACACCGATGGCTACTATAACGAACCCAGCAACCAAATTAATGGCATGCTGTTACACTGTGAACGTCCTGCAAAAACAGGGGGGGAAAGCCTACTAATGGATCACGACCTTGCTTATATTTTATTGCGTGATGAAAATCCTGATTATATAAAAGCCTTAATGCACCCCAATGCCATGACAATCCCTGCCAATGTTTTAAAAGGTAAAGAAATTCGTGCCGAACAAACAGGAGCAGTCTTCTCTATACACCCCAGTGGTGCCTTACATATGCGCTACTCTGCACGCACTCGAAATATTCAATGGCGTGATAATAGCCCAACAAAAGAGGCAGTCACTTTTTTGCAAAATCTATGGAAAAATGGCTCACCTTACATACTCAAACACAGCATGCAGGCACACGAAGGAATTATCTGCAATAACGTATTACATTGCAGAACAGAATTTACAGATAGTGATGATTTGCAGAAAAAGAGGTTATTGTATCGAGGACGATATCTAGATCGAGTCTCTACATCGCTCTCGGACAATCAATATCCTGATTAGCACTCTTCTTGCTTCTGCCCATTTAATAAAGAATCATCTATAATGAAATAGTACAAATAATCCATAGGTGAACACATGCAATGGTCAGAGGTGATTAGTAATCCACTCCTTCAAAATTTGCCTTTTAAAATTGAATTAAATAAATTCGGCAAATTATTAATGAGTCCAGCCTCTAATTCTCACGGGCGTATTCAAGGTCGTTTAGCAGCAATTTTGTGGAATAATATGCCAGAAGGAGAGGTAATCACAGAATGTTCCATTGATACCTCAGATGGTGTTAAGGTCGCAGATATT
This sequence comes from Thiotrichaceae bacterium, assembly GCA_027009095.1. Classification (GTDB taxonomy): domain Bacteria; phylum Pseudomonadota; class Gammaproteobacteria; order Thiotrichales; family Thiotrichaceae; genus JAGLBW01. The sequence continues at coordinate 135 of JALVDG010000222.1, read as the reverse complement.
GCTTGGGCTTCAGCTTTATTTGTTTCTGAATTTGGCTACACTACACCTTACACAAAAGCACCCGAGCTTTGCGTCGAAATTGTTTCTCCGTCAAATTCAAAACAAGAAATGGCAAACAAAACTGATTTATACCTA
>JALVDG010000221.1 GCA_027009095.1 Thiotrichaceae bacterium | reverse complement strand
GTTCGCCACTGAGGTACTCTTCAACGCTGATAGTATTTTCTATTTGTTCGGCTAAAGCTGACATGACATACACCTTTCTTAGTTCTCGACACGCAATCCATTATACAGTCTGTTTTTATAAAGTCACTGTATGTCCCCTGACCTCTTTTTATCGATTATTTTTTATAATTCTTACGCTTAAATAAATCAGTTGAGCGACTCACAACGCGATCAAGAAATAATTTTCCATCTAGATGATCTATCTCATGCTGAACAGCTCTTGCCTCAAAACCTGTCATTTTATATTCATGGTATTCACCATAGCGGTCTTGAGATTTCAGGGTAATTGTTGTTGCACGAATAACATTACCTGTAAAATCAGGAACAGATAAACAGCCTTCTCGTCCTATTTCGTAATCATCCCATGCTGTAATTTCTGGGTTTACTAAAATCAAATGACCATGATTTTCAACTGGTTTACGCATATTAGAAACATCGACAATAGCAACACGTTGCGCTCGCCCTACCTGAATTGCAGCTATTCCAACAGCTCCAGGACCTGCAAGTCGTGTTTCTTCTAAATCATCAATAAAGGTTTGAAATTCATCATCAAAAGACTCAACAGGAAGAGAGTTTTGCTTTAGGCGTTCATCTGGGTAAAGAATAATATCTAGTATCACAAAAAATCTACCTTCTAAGTAGTTGCATTTTTATTATTAGTAAGAGGTAATAATTCGCTTGAATTTCACCCAAACAAGGTGTCTTCTGTCTGTAGCTGTATTTCAATATTATCTTTTAATAGTTCACTTACGGCTGACTCTAAGGCTTCTACACCTTTTTCTGCTTGACCTGAGAAGGTCATGATATAAATAGGCGCATCTTCAGTACCCGCAACATCAGATCTTAAATTTAAAATATTAAGACCTGCTTTCATTAGGGATGTCGTAACCTGTGCAACAATTCCCGCACGATCAGCACCATGCACACTGATATGAACCTCCGATTCTTTATGCCGATGTAAACGACCTTCTATTGGATCGACATGTAATTGAAAGTTATTTTTTTTAGCGAAGGGAAAAATAAAGGTATATAGCTCTTCACTTGAGCGAGAAGTTTCTACCATTAGCATAATCGTAAAGTTACCACCTAAACGAAGCATTGATGCCTCCCCTAGATTACAGTTATGTTGGTATAGCGTTTGTGTGACTTTTGCCACAATACCTGATTTATCGCGACCGATTAAGGTCAACATATACCATTTTTTCATTTTATCTACCTTTACTGACTTATTTTATTTATTTTTAGTATTTCTATTTAGCCTGATAATATTCCACATTGTTGCGTCGTGGACTCATTTTTTTATTGTCTGTCTGGCAAGGTAATATTTAGTTCCAACACATCAAAGTCATCACCTTTTTCAAGATTTACGTTAACACTTTTATCATCCACAGCAACGTACTTTCGGATAACTTCCATAATTTCATTGCGTAATTGCGGCAAGTAGTCTGGAGCGTTAAGTCCATTTCCGCTCGCATGCTCATGTGCAATTAATATCTGCAAGCGTTCCTTCGCTAGAGTGGCAGTATTCTTTTTTCTGTTCTGCCTAAAGATATCAAATAATCCCATGATGACCTCCTTAACCGAACAACTTCTTAAAGAAGCCCTGTTTTTCAACATCTAAAAAACGATGCTCTATTTTTTCTCCAAGGAAGCGTCCAACTATATCCATATAGGCTTGTCCTGCTCTGCTTTCTTTGTCCATAATAACGGGTATACCACTATTTGATGCCTGCAAAACAGAACCTGATTCTGGAATAACGCCTAATAATGGTACTGATAAAATTTCGACTATATCATCAAGACTAATCATATCGCCACTATCGACACGCTCTGGAGAGTAACGTGTTATTACTAAATGTTCTTTGACTACATTACCCTCTTCTGCTGCCCGTGATTTACTTTGTAAAATACCTAAAATACGATCTGAATCTCGTACTGATGATACTTCAGGGTTCGTCACAATTATGGCTTCATCTGCAAAATAAAGTGCCATAAATGCACCTTTTTCGATACCCGCAGGAGAATCGCAAATGATATAATCAAAACCATCATCTTTAAGATCATTGATAACATTTTCAACACCTTCCTCTGTTAAGGCATCTTTATCACGCGTTTGTGATGCAGGAAGAATGTAGAGATTATCCACTCGTTTATCTTTTATCAATGCTTGACGCAATGTCGCCTCGCCATTAATAACATTAACGAAGTCATAAACTACGCGACGTTCTACACCCATTATCAAATCGAGATTACGCAGACCCACATCAAAATCAATGACTGCGGTTTTATACCCTTTACTTGCTAATCCTGCCGAAAATGCAGCACTGGTTGTTGTTTTGCCAACACCACCTTTCCCTGATGTGACAACAATTACTCTACTCAATTATTTTCTCCAAAATTCTTAATTTTTTAAACTTACACAAAGGGGGGGTTGCTAAATCAAAGGCTCTATTATTAGCTTATCTTGATCTAAATAAATCATTGCTGGCTTACCTTGTAAATTTGTATCGCTTTCATCCAGTAGTTGATAACAACCCGCAATAACAATCAATTCAGCTTCTAATGAGCGACAGAAAATACGTGCTGTTGTATCTCCTTTAACACCTGCTAAGACTCTACCACGCAAAGGTCCGTATACATGGATAGAGCCATCCGCCATAATTTCTGAACCTGCACTGGTTTGCGATAATACAATTAAATCAGCATTTTCAGCATAAACTTGCTGACCTGAGCGAATAGGACGCTCTATCGTCATATTGCTCTTTTGAATAGTGACTGGTTCGACTGGGTTATCCGCAACTTTTTCTGACTCTATATCACTCTTGGCAATAGAGGATTTCTTCTCTTTTGCTAATACTTTTTTATCTTTTGAGGGAGGTCGAGCAGGAGTGCGTAAAATATTCCACCCTGCGGCTAATGCTGCTGCCCGCATCCCATCAGCAATTCCACGCAACCCTACAGGAACAAAATCCATTTTCACTAAAATACGACGCAATGCACGCAGGTCAAGTAATTTTCCTTGCTCACCTAGGTTAGAGCAATCAATTACAATAGGACTTTGAATAAAGAACATGGGAGCTTCATCCCGCTTTAATTGTAATGCTGACTCGATATTCTCAATATTTATATCGTATAAACGTAGTACGTTGAGCATCAGCATCTCGCCTTTTAGCTCTAAAACAGATTGCGTCAGTGTCAAAATAAAATCCCTTTTATCTTTTTGATTAATTTTAAGTTATCAAAATAATACGATTTGCATATAAGTCTATACTAAAAGAACCAAATACTACTTATTTTATTCATATTTTTTTAATTATTACAAAAAGCTAGTATACATTATAACACTCTCAGATTCTCCATAATAAACTAGTTAAACAAAAATTTCATTGCTATCAAAGTAATTAAAATAGTAACTACTCAGCACAACCAGTAACTAATTAGATTGTACTCTATTTTGTCCGAGTTCAAGGCAAAATGGCAGAATTTATGAGTATAAATGAGCACTTTTAACGCAAAAATCGGGAAAAATAGAGTTTAAGATGAGTAGTTACGAGCTAGTACAAAGACACAGTAACTAGTACTGTATCTAGTTTATTTTTTTAAGCCTTCCTTCAGGCTTGGATAGCGTAACTCTACCTGCAAACCCTTTAACATTTTAGTGTTACTAATACGTCTTGATTCTCGCAAATAGGATACCATTCCTGCACTCAACGTTTGCTCAGCTTCCTGCATGCTAATTTGTGGTGGACGAGCTAAATTAACGTAATCTGCAACCTGATTAAAGTATTCAGTCATGGTACTTGGCTGACCATCTGTTACATTATAAATCTCTCCACTAATATTAGACTCCATCGCAGCACGACAGACCATTGCTAAATCATCGGCATGAATTCGATTTGTCCAAGCCGCTTCACGACTATTTACAACAGGCAAGCCTTTCTTTAAACGTGCTAAAGGCAAACGGTCTTTTGCATAAATACCTGGTACACGCAGAATAATATATTCTCGATTATTATCTTGCGCCCATTGTACTAAAGTTTGCTCTGCCGATAATCGTCTATGCGCTCTATCTGCCTTTGGGTTTACTCCAAAGCTCTCATCAATCCATGCTCCTTTTGAATCTCCATAAACACCTGTTGTACTAATTAAAACAATGCGCTTAGGTAATGAGGTCAAAGCGTTTAGAAAATACTTAAAACGAGTATCTTCTCGCCCTACTCGTGGTGGAGGAGTAAAGTAAAATAGAGAGGAGTTTTTGATTGTTTTTGTGATATTTAATAACATCTTTTTAGATTCTTTAGCATCTAAATCAACTGCTATCGTCTCTAAACCAAGTTCTTCACACTGTCTTTTAGATTGATTGCTACTAACTAAGGCGTGTATCTTCAGATCTATCTTAGAAAAGTCTTTTAAATAAAGTCTTGCAACACGACGACCTATATCACCGCAACCTATGATCCAGATATTATTATCCATAATATTATTTTGGTTTAAAAATAGTGCAATTTTACATTCCCTAAGCCAGTAAAGAAATCACTCACACGTTTGTTAAGCATAAGCGATCATTTACTTGATTAAGGAAGCTCTAATTGTCAAGTTTCGATAGATCATAAATGAGTGTATATTTATAACGACATGATTTTACTCCATTAAAAGTATCCTACCTATACATTTAATGAATCCTGCATTAAAAAAATTCAGACAAAAGGTTGAATTGTTTTAAAAAAACAATGCTATAACTATAAACACTAATAATGAAATGATGAGGGAATATGTTAAAACGGCTAGAGCTTTTTCTAATAGCAGCGATGTTTGTTCTGATAACTGCTATTATTTTAATTATATACACCATGCAGCGAGAGAGGGAATTTAAAGACCACCAAAATACAATTCAACAATCTTCCGTCCAAGGCGCAAGCTATGCTATTAACCTACAACTTCTTAATAAGCATCGTCATGTTCGCCTATTTATTGATGAATACGCACCACTTCTTTCAAAATTGACTTCATTTCCTATGGACGCTAAAACAGCAGCTAATATTAAATATCGTCTGCAACAACGCTTTCCTGATTTTTTTACTTATACCATCACCAATCAGCAAGGCATACCGACCTTATTAGATGTAGATTCTCTGGTAGGAGAAGCTTGTCAAAAAGACCTAAAAGAGTTTGCCAAGATAGTAAAAAATAGTAATTCATCGGTGCAAAATAACGTCTTTATACATCCTCAACCTTTTAATTATCACTTTGATATTATGTCGCCCTTAAAAACAAATACGAACACAGCATCGCTGTTTTTCGCCAGTTTCTATGTGAAGGAGATTACTGATATTTTAAAAACACATGAAATACCTGGACAAACATTGATGATAGTCAAACAATCCCAACCCACATTAATTGAAGTAAGCAAAGAAGGAACGAGAGATCAAATTTCTCGTGCCGTTAATTTAACAAAAGAGGAGCAAAGACTCATTCGGGTCTATAAAAATATTCCTCATTCAGACTGGCGTTTAGTCGCACTACCTGACACTGAGTTTGAAAAACAGTACCTCTACAGCCTATGGAAAGAAGCCTTTGTGGTTATTTTTATTGTGGTACTGGCATTATTTTTACTCATGTTTGTTTTGATTAAATATTCTAAAGTGAGAATTACTGATTGATAATAGTTACAAAAAAGTAACTACTCAGCATAATCATAATCGGTAACTGCTCAGATTACGCTCTATTTTGTTCAAGCTCAAGGCAGGCAAGAGGTCAGGGGTTATCCTTATAAACGAGCACTTTTAACGCAGAAATCGGGCAAAATAGAGTGCAAACTGAGTAGTTACAAATTAATTAATATTTCACCCCAATAGCAAATTGACTGCATAAAGAAACTCTTTTTTCTCACTCGTGCGTCGATACTTAGGAGTGGGTTTAATAAGATCAACTTCCTGCTTATATTTTTTATTCAAACGTACAGTATTTTGTTGCTTTTTATCTTGTGACTGCTGCCTTTTACGGTACTGAGATAACTTGTTATAAACAGTTAATACATTTCTAACATAGCGGCGAGTTTCGCGATAAGGTGGCACTCCCTTGTAACGATCTACTCTACCCTCCCCCGCATTATAAGCTGCCGCTACATAACGCATATTAGACTTATAACGCCTCATTAAAAATCTTAGATATTTAGTACCACCTTTTACATTTTGACGTGCATTTGAGCGATATCTTACGCCAAAACGTTTTGCTGTTGCTGGCATTAACTGCATTAGACCTCTCGCTCCCACTGGGGATACTGCGCGAGAATTAAAGCAGGTTTCAACTGCCGCAATTGCAAGTACAAAATCTGCATTCACATTATGTAAACGAGCATATTTCTCAATCGTTGACTTAAAAGGACGTGCTTTTTTAAGAATGCTGCTTGTTTTCAGATCTGCACAGGTTTTAATTTTAGCTTTACTTTTTGCTTGAGCACCAGTGCTGATAGTTATTAGGGTGAATAGACTTAATCCGACCCAAATACGTTGCTGAATGTTCATTCACATTTCTCTATGACCTAAGGAGCGCGCATCCTAACATAGAGTTTTTCTAATGTAAGCCCCTTATCAATGGTATTTTCTATTCGATACATTAGTTTATTTTATAAAAGAAATAATACATCGACTACCAGGCAAGTCTGGAATTGTTAATATTTTACTGTATTTTACTGTAAATTCAGGAGGTAATAGAGACAATTCATCCTCAGGATATTGTCCTTTCATCGCTAATATCTGTCCATTTTCAGCGAGGTGTTTAGAGGAAGTATTTATAAAGTTTACGACGGACGCGAAAGCTCTACTTATAATAATGTCGAATAATTGATCGAATTGATACACTTCAACACGTGCATGAACCACTTTTACATTATTTAAGCGAAGCTCGATGACCGCTTGTTGCATAAAGCGTGTTTTTTTACCGTTTGTATCAAGCAAAGTAAACTGTCGTTGCGGCTGCATAATTGCAAGAGGAATACCAGGTAGCCCGCCTCCACTGCCCACATCTAAACAGTTTTTTCCTTCTATATAAGGAGCAACCGAAAGGCTATCAAAGATATGCACGGGTATCATCTGACGTGGCTCTCGTATCGACGTAAGGTTGTAGGTCTTGTTCCAACGATGTAGCAAGTCTACATATTGTTTGAGTTTACTTAGCTGCTCCTCAGTTGCATTGCAATCTAAAGTAGCTAGACCTTGCGCCCAATAATCATCAAGTGGAAGTGTTGTCATGGCGAGTCTAACCCTGTTTTTGATAGCTGTTTTTCTTTAAGTGAACCAATAATAAAGAAATGGTGGCAGGAGTAATCCCAGGTATGCGTGATGCCTGACCAATGCTAACGGGGCGTTGATCTGTTAATTTTTGTAGTGCTTCATTTGATAAGCCATGTACTTGATCGTATTCAATATTTTCAGGTAATAATGTTTCTTCGTTACGACGCTGTTTATCAATCTCATTTTGTTGACGATCAATATAACCTGCATATTTAAACTGAATTTCAACTTGCTCTGCCACGCTTTTATCATCAACAACTTTACCAACACACGCCAAGTTGACGAGCGCATCATAGGTTACACCAGGACGACGTAATAATTCATTAAGACGATATTCACGGCTTAATTTACCTTTGAAGACTGCTTCACTTTCTGCGTCGCTAATATCATCAGGTCGCAGACAAAAATCACGAAAGCGTTGCATCTCCTGTTCTATTTTTTCACGTTTTTCATTAAATAATTTCCAACGTGTATCATCAACTAAGCCTAACTTTCGACCAATTTCAGTTAAGCGTAAATCGGCATTGTCTTCACGCAATAATAAACGATGCTCTGCACGACTAGTGAACATACGATACGGCTCTAATGTGCCTTGAGTAATAAGATCATCAACTAAAACACCAATATATGCTTCACTTCGCTTGGGTGACCATGCAGGTTTTTCTTGTACCTGCAAGGCAGCATTTAAACCTGCTAATAAGCCTTGTGCGCCAGCCTCTTCATAGCCTGTTGTACCGTTTATTTGTCCCGCAAAAAATAAACCTTTTAGATGCTTAGTCTCTAACGATGGTTTGAGATCACGTGGATCAAAATAATCATATTCAATCGCATAACCAGGTCGAGTGATATGAGCATTTTCAAAACCGACAATAGAGCGTATCATTTCAACTTGCACATCAAACGGTAAGCTCGTAGAAATACCGTTAGGATAAACTTCATAGGTATCTAAACCTTCTGGCTCTATAAATATTTGATGACTGTCTTTATCGGCAAAGCGAATGATTTTATCTTCAATGGATGGGCAGTAACGTGGTCCTGTTCCTTCGATAATACCTGAGTACATTGGCGAACGGTCTAACCCACCATGAATAATCTCATGTGTTTTTGTATTAGTATGCGTGATATGACACGATATTTGTCGTGGATGTAAATCTCGAGTACCTAGATAGGAAAATACCGGTGTTGGGGTATCCCCTGCTTGCTCTTGCAGTTGGCTGTAATCAATACTGCGAGAATCAATGCGTGGCGGTGTACCCGTTTTTAGACGATCTACACGAAAAGGTAACTCACGCAAACGATCAGCTAAAGCGATTGAAGGTGGATCACCTGCTCTTCCCCCTGATTGATTTTGTAGACCTATGTGTATTCTCCCACCTAAAAAAGTACCAACAGTTAATACAACACTTTTTGCCGCAAAATCTAACCCCATTTCTGTGCGAACACCTGTGACAGTCTCACCTTCAACAATCAGATCATTCACTGCTTGCATAAAAATATCGAGATTTTCTTGGTTTTCTACAAATTTAAGAATAGCTGCTTTATAACGTATTCGATCCGCTTGAGCGCGTGTCGCACGTACAGCAGGACCTTTGCGAGAATTTAAAGTACGAAAATGAATGCCACCAATATCGGCAGCTAAGCCCATTGCACCGCCTAGCGCATCAATTTCTTTCACCAGATGTCCTTTGCCAATCCCTCCTATCGCAGGGTTGCAACTCATTTGACCGATAGTTTCGATATTATGAGTAAGTAGCAGGGTTTTCTGTCCCATTCGGGCAGCAGCAAGGGCAGCTTCAGTTCCAGCGTGACCGCCGCCAATAACAATGACATCGTAAGATTGAGGGTAATACATGATTTTTTATCAGTGAGGGTAATGCGAAAGAGCTTACCTTAGGAAGGCAGATGAAACAATGTTACTTACTTTATATAGAACATATATAGCTTTTCAGATAAATAATTTTCAAATAAAAAGAGTCCATACTTTAGCTTGCGTGATTCGCACAGTCTCTAAAGCGTGGACTCCTACAGAAATCAGAAATTTAAAGGAATTGTATTACTTTTTAAAAGCCAATCCATTTAACCACTTAACCACTACTTCTGACAGCTCTTTTTCTTTACCTGTCATATTATGATCAGCACCTTGGATAACTTTCTGACGTGAAGAAGGATTTGCTGCACGGTTTATATAACTTAAACGCTTAGGTGCTGTTTTCAAAACAGCTTCATTATCTGCTGAGCCAAAAATATCAAGCTGTGGAAACTTCATTTTTTCAAGTGGTAAACGTAAGTGCTTCAAATCATCAGCAGATGTATTCATAATACCCGCACCTAAACCAATATAGCCATCTATTGTATCGCTGCCTTTTACTTCCATCCAAGCGAGTGCAATTTGAGCACCACAACCATGTGCTAACAGCACGACGGGGGTTTGGCTTTTTTCTTTTGCCATTGCTATCGCTGATTCTATGCGAGAGGCTGCATCGGGCATAATGCCTTCAAGGTCTTTATAAGTGCTTGATGCACTTAAATTTGGCAATGCTAGAGAGAGAGTATTCCAACCTTCTTTTGGTAAATTTTCATGCAGTGAACGCACAATATTGTCTTCACTCTCTGGCTTATAGTCACAGCCATGCATAATCACAACCGTACCTCTTGCATTTTCAGCAGACATATAAGTAGTACTAGATGTACTACTCGTTGCTTGTGCCTCTGTAGTCGAGCTAGTCGCTAGTTCTTGTTTTGACTGCTCAGGGGAAGGTGTTGACTCATTAGCCTGATCTGCTACAGCAGTTTCTGTACTTCCTGAATTATCCTGTTCTGAACTGCTAGAACCTGCTGTTGTAGAGTCCTGTGACTCCATTGCAGACTTCGCTTCTGTATTTTCCGAAGCGCCTTGCCCTGTCGTGCTAGCGTCTTCTGTTGTAGAAGTTTGTGACTCCGTTGCAGACTCGGCAGCCGTATTAGCTTCTACGCTTTGTGAATTATCTTGCTTTGAATCAGTCGCTGTTTTTTTTTCAGTTGTAGCAACTGCCGCTGCTGCCGCACCAGCGACAGCAGCAACTTTATCAGCATTGTCTTTCGTACTATTTGTTGACTCCGCTGCTGGCTCTACTGTTTTTTTTTCCTCGCTTTCTTCTGGAGTAGATGTCTCTGGCGTGTCTGTTGCTTGACTTTCAGAGGTATTATTTTCTCCCTCAGTCTCTTCCGACTTTTTTGAATCATCCGACTCATCAGCAGCATCTTTTACTTCACTGTCTGCCGTGGTAGCAGTAGTACTTGACTCTGCACT
>JALVDG010000220.1 GCA_027009095.1 Thiotrichaceae bacterium | reverse complement strand
ACCTTGATGGTATGTTTTCTCTTCTGCCAAATGTAGCATGGACATCAGCAGGTCCTGTTTTACCTGCAACCGTTGAAGAGTTGATTGGTCTAATTGCAGAAGAGAACACCCAGCTTAATGTGACTTCTATCGATAAATTCCCACGCATGACGGATTATGTGATACCTGATGGTGTAAGAATAGGTGATGCAGATCGTATCCGTTTAGGGGCACATGTTGCGCCAGGTACAACGGTGATGCATGAAGGTTTTATTAACTTCAATGCAGGTACTCTCGGTAACTCTATGGTTGAAGGTCGTATTAGTGCAGGTGTTGTCGTTGCCGATGGCTCTGATATTGGTGGTGGGGCATCTATAATGGGGACACTCTCAGGTGGTGGAAAACAGGTAATTTCCATTGGTGAGAGGAGTTTATTGGGTGCTAATGCTGGCTTAGGAATCTCATTGGGTGATGAGTGTATTGTGGAATCTGGTTTGTACCTAACTGCGGGCTCAAAAGTAAAAACACCAGAGGGAGATATAGTTTCTGCACGTGAATTATCGGGTAAATCAGGTTTATTATATCGTCGTCATAGCCAAACGGGTGCAATTGAAGCGATTGCGATAAATGCTGGTTTATGGGGTGGCTTAAATGATGAGCTACATAATAATGATTAAAGCAATTCTCTCTTAATATGAAAGCAGAAATCCAATTTTTAACATTAGCTTCCGATGCCAAGGTATTTATTGAGTTTGCTAGCCATCATGTAGATGCAATTGAAGACAATCAGCGTCTGATAGTGGGTGATTGTGAAATTATATATCGACCATCAAAGCAAGATGGCTCACGTTTATTTGTAGGTACATTATCAATTAATTCTGGTGGTTTAGACGATGGTTGCAAAGACAGCAATCGTGCTAATAATGCTTTTCGTGAATTACGTAAGTGGATTAAGAAACATTACGATAACCGCCTCTGTATTTGGGAAGAGGGAAAAAAAGATAAAATGGGGCGTACCCGTAATCAATGGCTAGCACCTGATGCAAAAGCATGGTTACAAAGCAATGATGATGCAGAAATACGTCACTCAGCTTCAAGTACTACCTTGTATGATCTTGCACCTGAATTTAAGACGATAGGGAGCATCGAGCCGAGTGGAAAGTTCAAGCCTCGTGGTAAATAGTCTTGAGAATTTATCCTTACTTACTGATACTATTACGAAGAAATGTGAGTTGCGATCACTTAGAAAAAACGAATACTTTAAAAATGAGTTTATTGTGCTAATGCTTCCAAAATCCTTTTTTCTGAGAAAGGACGTATAAGTACGGCATGAAGAGGGATAATATCATTGAGTTTATCAACATATTGTCGTTCTTCTTTATCCACTAAAACAATCACCTTGGTATCTGGAGAGTATTTTTGTAATGTGTAGAGCATTACATCTAGATTACTTATATTTACCCCCGCATAGTTATTACCAAAGCCATAAAAAAACTCCGCTACGATATAATCAGGTTGATGTGTTTTAAGCTGCTTGATTACCTTGCGCATGGAGTTAAAACAATATTCCTGAATACCTAACTGCTGGTATAAGCTTGCAAAATTGGGGTGAGCCGAAGATTCTATGATAGAAAATAGCTGCTTATTTTGTTTATTGGATGTTTTCAATGAGTTGCCTAAATTTTATTACGATAAAGTGTCATATTGTGGAAATAATCACCCCTGTTATAAAGGAGAAATAATACTGTAATTAAGGATAAAGCGTAAGGCTTTTTGAAATAAGGGAAATTTTCAAATTTTTCTTGATTACTCCTATACATACTGGCATAAGATTATGATGAAGAAAAATATTGTACTAGTGGGGTTAATGGGAGCAGGAAAGTCCACTGTTGGACGACATTTGTCCAAACGGCTGAAAATGCAGTTCTATGATTCTGATTATGAGATAGAGAAGCGTACAGGGGTCAGTATAGCCACTATTTTTGAAATTGAAGGCGAGGAGGGTTTTCGTCTTAGAGAAGAGCAGATGATTGCAGAGCTATGTCAGCATGAGAACATCATCTTGGCAACAGGTGGTGGGAGTATACTCAGTGCGGCAACCCGTAAAACTATCCAAAAAGATGCGCATGTAATCTATTTAAGTACGACAGCTGAACAGTTGTTTATGCGTATCCGCCACGATAAATCAAGACCTTTAATGCAGACAGCTAACCCTTTGGAAACACTAAGAAATCTGCTTGAAAAAAGAGAGCCTTATTATCTGGAAGTTGCAACGAGTATTATCAAAACAGGTCAGCAAAGAATTAATGTGGTTATTCAAGAAATAATTAAAAGTTTATAAAATCGGCATTATATACCCCCTCATAATTAAGGAATTTTTATGCAAACATTAATGGTTGATTTGGGTGATCGTAGTTACCCCATTCATATTGGCTCAGGCTTATTAAAAAAATCAGAGTTGATACGAGAACATATCAAAGGAAAAACAACGGCAATCGTCTCAAATGAAACAGTTGCTCCACTTTATTTAAATGCACTTCATCAAGCGGTCGCATCTTATAGTAATACAGATATTATTTTGCCAGATGGTGAAAAATATAAAACACTAGAGATAGAACAACAAATTTTCAGTGAGATGCTAACAGCTCGCTGTGATCGTAAAAGTACCTTATTAGCACTTGGTGGTGGTGTCGTTGGTGATATGACTGGTTTTGCGGCAGCATGTTATCAGCGGGGTGTTGAGTTTATTCAAGTGCCAACTACATTATTGGCAATGGTAGACTCCTCTGTCGGTGGTAAAACAGGTGTTAATCACCCTTTAGGTAAAAATATGATTGGTGCGTTTTACCAACCCCAATGTGTGCTGATAGATATTGATACCTTAGATACTTTAGATGATAAGCAACTTAGCGCAGGTCTAGCAGAAGTTATTAAATATGGCTT
>JALVDG010000219.1 GCA_027009095.1 Thiotrichaceae bacterium | reverse complement strand
CAAAATACCATTAACATGAATATTTTCGGCGATAGGAAATATTGTGCTTTCCCCTGCCTCATTGCGTGCTAGCACGACAGAAATTTCACACTTAAGATCAATCATTTGCTCTAAAACACATGCCTGCTGATTAAGAGCAAGATAGGCCTCTTTTACCTCTTCATGAGAGTTTACCCGTATCTGACCTTTACCATCGTAGCCAAAACGTGCGGTTTTCATAATCGCAGGAAATTCGATTTTTTCAATCGCGGGGGCGATTTCTGAATAAGTCGTGATTGATCCATAAGGCACAGGGAGCAAGCCACAGGATAAAATAAATTCTTTTTCTACATTTCGGTCTTGCGCTTTCTCAACGGCTGATGCGCTAGGGTGAACAGGGCAAGAGGCAGATAAGGTTTCTAATACCTGAGAGGGAATATTCTCAAACTCAGTGGTAATCACATCGCAGCTTTTTGCCAGTGTTGCCATCGCCTCTGCATCATCATAAGCGGCGACAATATGCTTATCTGCAATCATTCCCGCAGGACTATCAACATCAGGTTCTAACACCACGACTTTATAGCCTAAGTTATGGGCAGCTGTAACAAACATGCGACCTAATTGACCGCCACCTAACATTCCAATCGTTGCATTTGGTAAAATCATAGATATTTAATCTTCAGGAGGGAGAGGCATATTCAATGCAACTTGGCGTTGCGCTTCACGAAAATCATTTAATTTTTTTGCTATATCAAGATCATTATTTGCGAGTAAAGAAATGGCAAACAATGCCGCATTTGCAGCACCAGCTTCTCCGATTGCAAAGGTAGCAACAGGAATACCTTTGGGCATTTGTACAATCGAATGTAAGGAATCAATTCCTTTAAGATAGCGTGTGCCAACAGGTACACCTAAAACAGGAACGATTGTTTTAGCCGCCAGCATTCCAGGCAAATGTGCTGCGCCACCTGCGCCAGCAATAATTGCTTGTATGCCACGTTCGCGCGCTGTCTCTGCATACTCAAATAATAAATCGGGTGTTCGGTGTGCAGAAACAACACGGTACTCATGAGGAATACCAAAAGCTTCTAGTTGCTCAACCGCTTTGGACATCACATTCCAATCGCTGTTGCTACCCATCACAACACCAATTACAGGCTGAGACATAATCACACTCCAAAATCAACAAAATCGGGGATTATATCTTGAATAGTGTACTGATAACAAATGTACTAATACCGTAACTACTCAGCTTGCATTCTATTTTGCCCGATTTCTACATTAAAAGTACTCTTATCAACTCCGCCCTTTTGCCTGAACTCGAACAAAATAGAGCGCAATCTGAGTTGTTATAAAATATCCGCGTAAATTGTTAGATTAACTTTGTTTGGCTACTTACCTGACATAGGTCAATGATCAAGTCATAGTATTTAAATAAATTAGAATATACTTATATTACTTAACTAGGGACATATTATGACTACAAGAAAAATAGCTTTAATGACTGGCTCTTTGTTGCTTTCGATGCTTAGCTTCTCGGTATATGGCAAGGACGCTGCTGTTCAAATTACTCCAAGTTTAATGTCTGTGGATGTAGTTCACATGGGTAAACGTATGACAATTCAACGTAATCAAGATACAAACAATACGATACCCGCCATATTCACAAAAACCTCTCGTGCCTGCCCCCCTTTTTGTATTCAACCTGCTTCTATAGCACCTAAGGTTGAAACAATTGCGGAGTTAGAGGTACTAGATTATCTTAAAAAATCATCAGCAGGTGATAGCTCTATTATGGTAATCGATGCAAGAACGCCTGAATGGTTGGTGCGCGGTACAATTCCTGGCTCGGTTAATATTCCATGGACAAAACTTAGCGTCAAAGGTGCATTTGCTTGGGAAGATGCAGCAACTGCCGAAGATATCATGGTAGATCGCTTCGGTGTTGAGATTAAAGATGGCAAAATGGACTTTAGCAATGCTAAAACACTGGTAATATTCTGTAATGGTGCATGGTGTCCTCAGTCAACTGAAAACATTAAACTACTGCTTAAAAAAGGCTATCCTGCTGAAAAACTAAAGTGGTATCGCGGCGGTATGCAAGCATGGGTTGGTTTTGGTCTAACAACGGTTTATTTCAAGAAGTAATATTATAAAGCTCGTACCCTAATCTTTTCTTGATGGGCATGAGTAATCCAAAGCATTCAAGACAATACATGGCTTGAATGCTTTGCCAAGGTTTACCGCATTTAAGGCTTAATATTCAAATTTAATTTTTTACGAATCCACTTCCCATAACTTAGCTCAAAAACCAGCGAAATAAGAATAAAAGCAAAGAAGATAATAATTGCCTTGGTATTGCTAGCGTAAGTATGAACCAATAGTGTTATCAGGGCAGCACCACTGATGAGACTGGCAAGGATGACAATAAATTTACTCGCACCAATCTGATCGCTCAAGCGATATGCACCGATATTGACAATAAAAAAGATTAGCAAAAAGCTACCACTACCAATAATAGCGATTTCGGTTAAATCAACGGAGTTAGCTAAGAGCATACTGAGTATCATAGTGACGATAATACCAACAGTGGGGATTTGGCGAGACTCTCTTTCTAAAATCTTCGGTAATTCGCCTTCTTTGGCTAACATAAATCCCAGTCTTGAATTGCCATAAATCGTGGCATTGATGGCAGAAAAGGTTGCTAATAATGCGGCAATAGAGACCAGTGTAAAGCCGATTTGACCTAATGCGGGTTTTGCCGCCACCGCTAAGGCATAGTCTTGTGCTTTCATCAGCTGATCTTCGGGAACAGTGCCGACGGTAATCAGTGCAATGCAAATATACAGAAAAATAACAATAATTACTGAGCCATAAAATGCACGTGGTAAATTACGTTCGGGTTGTTTAATCTCTTCTGCGGCATTGGCGATAAGCTCAAAGCCT
>JALVDG010000218.1 GCA_027009095.1 Thiotrichaceae bacterium | reverse complement strand
AGCAAAGAAAAGGCGACCCAGCTAACCGCTTCCTCCTGCGCTTTACCCGAGAGAATGGGCAGTGAAAAAACTCGCTCCGTAAACTCCGCTCAAACACTTTCACTGCTGATCCATTCTCTCTGGCAAATGCTCGGCGCGGTTAGAATGGGAATTTTGGCTCCGCCTCGCTAACGCATCGGGCGGAGGAGAAAAATAGGTAATATTTTTCCTATACTGCGTAACATCAGTACCATAAATATTAACTCATTTGCTTCAAGTAAAAATTACAGTAATAATCGATAGAGAGCTTCACATATCATAAGAGAAGTTCTCACAACGTAAATAAATAAAAGGATGATTCCGTGGCTGAAACAACTCTACTCTGGCATGACTATGAAACATGGGGTGTCAACCCACGTAAAGATCGCCCTGTTCAGTTTGCGGCAATACGCACTAATCTCAATTTAGAGCCTATTGGCGATCCTATCGAGTTATTCTGCAAACCGAGTCATGATTTTATCCCTCATCCTGAAGCTGTTTTAATCACAGGTATCACCCCTCAGCGAGCAGCTCAAGAGGGTGTTACTGAAGCTGAATTTTTCCAAAAAATAAATGAGGTTTTTTCTAAACCAGGTACTTGTGGCGTAGGCTATAACAGCATTCGTTTTGATGATGAAGTAACACGCTTTGGCTTTTACCGCAATTTTATCGACCCTTATGCGCGTGAATGGCAAAATGGCAATAGCCGTTGGGATATTCTCGATTTAGTCCGTATGACCTACGCGCTACGCCCCGAAGGCATCGAGTGGCCAACACATGATGATGGTACGGCAAGCTTTAGACTAGAACATTTAACCGCAGCCAATGGTATCGAACAAGTAGGCGCACACGATGCCTTAGTCGATGTTCGTGCCACCATCGAAATAGCACGTCTTATTAAAAAACATCAACCACGATTATTTGATTATTACTTTAGCCTGCGCCAAAAATCGAAGGCTGCGGAGTTAGTTAATGCTTACTCTGATAAAATTGTCCTGCATATATCAGGCATGTTTCCTGCTAGCCAAGGCTGTATCTCACCGATCTATCCTTTAATGCAGCATCCAACAAATAAAAATGAAATTATTTGTTTTGATTTACGCCAAGACCCTGAGTTATTACTCAGTCTTAGCGCGGAAGATATTGGCGTTAATCTTTATACACCTAATAATGAACGTAAAGAAGGCGATGTAAGAGTTGCTTTAAAAGGCGTTCACTTAAATAAATCACCTGCGCTCTCACCCGTTAATACATTACCCCCAGAAATGGCAGAAAAATGGGGCATAAAATGGGATGAAATTGAAGCGAACAAACAAAAACTATTAGCAGATAAAAAAAACCTGCTAGCACGTCTGCAAGAAATGTATCAACAAAAGCGTGACTTTGGGGAAACTGATGCCGATTCTGCTTTATATAATGGATTTATTAATTACAGTGATCGCCAAATGTGCAACCAAATTCTCAAGACCTCACCAGAATCATTAGCAAGTTTAAAACCTGCTTTTTCTGATATTCGTCTGGATATACTTTTCCCACGTTATCGCGCGCGCAACTGGCCTGAAACACTCGAGTATGATGAGCAAAGGGAGTGGCAAGAATTCTGCCATGCCCGTATTATCGAAGGTCAATATGGTAGTACACTCACCGTGCACGACTTTAATAATATACTCGAAGAAATGTCCCAACGTGATTTATCTGAACATCAACAAACATTAATGCAACAGCTCATTGCATGGGTACAGCAGTTTGAGTGAAGCCATGCCATCTCTTCACAGTCGTATTGATTTTTTTCGTGAAGCCGCACCCTATATTCATTTACACCGAGGTAAAACCTTTGTCATAGCCTTTTCAGGCGAGGTGATTGATAGTGAATATTTTGCAGGTATTATTAACGATATTGCAATTCTATCTGCCTTGGGTGTACATATAGTTTTAGTACACGGTGCACGTTTACAAATAGATCAGCACCTACAGCAACTTGGATTTTCGATTGATATATCTAATGACCTACGCATAACTGATGTTGCAACCTTAAAAATAGTCAAAGAAACCATTGGTTCTTTACGCGTAGAAATTGAAAATAAACTCAGTCATGCACTTAATAGACCACCAATTATTAACGAGGGCTTAGGGGTTTTATCGGGTAACTTTATTACCGCAAAACCAGTCGGTGTATTTGAAGGAGTCGACTATCAGCACACAGGAAAAGTCCGCAAAATAAATACCCCCCTTATTCAATCACTACTTGATAGTAACAATATTGTATTACTGTCATCGCTTGGTTTTTCCCCCACAGGTGAGGCGTATAACCTACGTTATGAAGACGTTGCCAACTTTACAGCCAAACAAATTCAAGCCAATAAACTCATTTTTATTACCCAAAAACAGTATAAACTCGCGCGTGAAATTGATCTGAAAAACATAAATCAATCTATCGATAATAATCCTTTATTAAAAGATATTACTAGCGCCTTAAACCAAGGCGTTAAGCGTGTGCATTTAGTTGATGCTAAACAAAATGGTGGTCTATTATTAGAACTCTATACACGCGATGGTATTGGCACGATGTTTACTGCCAGTCTATATGATGATATTCGTCAAGCAACTATTGATGATGTGAGTGGCATTATTGAGCTGATTTCACCTCTTGAAGAAAAAGGTATATTAATCAAACGTTCCCGTGAGCAACTCGAACTAGAAATTAATAACTTCATTATCACCCAGCGTGATGGAAAAATAATCGGTTGTGCTGCACTTTATGAGATGGATGCAAAAACAGGGGAGCTTGCTTGTCTTGTTATTCATCCCGATTATCGTACAGGTGAACAAGGCGATAAAATTCTAAAAGCGATTACCACACGAGCTAAACAAAAGAAACTACAGCAACTTTTAGTCTTAACCACTCAATCTATCGACTGGTTTAAAGAACGAGGCTTTATTATTGGGAAGGTAGAAGACCTACCCGCAAAGAAAAAAGCATTGTACAATTACCAACGCAACTCAAAAGTGCTATTTAAGCAACTAAAATAAAGTCTCGATATTGGCTATAATAATGCGAGGCGACTGCCTCCTTAATTCTACACGGGTACTTGATGGAGGCATTAAGCTATTAAGCTAATGAAAGTAGTAGTGTTATCAAGACAAGGAATTTTTAATGAAACAAATAGCCCTTATTCTCTCTTTATGTCTTTTCATCGTTGCCTGTGGAGACCAAGACGATGGTAATAAATCATCAACAAACCAAGCAAAAAACACATCAACTACACAAAATAAAGCAACAGAAGCCGCTATCCCATCAACTTCCACTGAAGTAGCGAATGCCGAAGAGCTTAATGGCGAAGAAGTAGAGCTTACAGAGGAAGATCTACTCGCGATGGATCTTGTTAATGAGGAGATATTTCTTGATAAATGCACCGCCTATGCTGAAGAAGACAAAGTGGCAGAGGATGATTTACAAAACTATTTAGATGAATGTATGGAACAACTAAAAGCAGAAGCGAGTGTTATTATCGAGCCTGAGGATGAAGCTAAAACTAAAACAACGGCTATGACAGCAGATGATGCTGAAAAGCCTAAGGAAACAACAGCAGACAATACAAGCTCTACTTCTAAAAAATAATAGAGTTCCTAAGCTTTTTAAGGCGATGGAAAGTCCAATACTTGAAGATTTAAATATTTCTCTAGCGTGTCTGCAAGTAAGTCGATGCCTTGCTCTCTTAAAGCATAATAATCAGGTGTTTCAACTCTCTCTAATCCTGCCCATGTAAGTAAAGCAGAACAGGCTGTTTTATCATCAAAAAGACCGTGTAGATAAGTGCCTAATATTTGATTATCATCAGAAATTGCCCCGTCATTATTATTATCAAAACTGATGGCTGGTCTCTCTAAAGCCTCGCCTTGGCTAATACCTGTATGAATTTCATAACCTGAAATATTGACATAAGGTGCTATATTTAATCTTCCTGATCGACGTTTGAGTTGCTTCTCTTTATGCAATACTGTCTCAAATTTAAGCAAATTGAATCCTGAGCTACTACCTGCCTCTCCCTCAGTCGCTTCGGGATCGTGAATTTTATTACCGAGCATTTGAAAGCCACCACACACACCGATCAGCTTTCCACCATAGCGCAGATGACGCTGAATTTTTGTCTGCCAATTATTTTCTTTTAAGGCATGAAGATCATCTCGTGTATTTTTACTGCCCGCAAGAATAAGTAAATCACAGTCAGGAAGTGCTTTATTCATATCAATAAACTGTAAATTTACTTGAGGATGCAAACGTAGGGCATCAAAATCAGTATGATTACTTAAATGTGGTAAGCGCGGTACGACGACATTAAATAATGACGTTTGTGGTGTGTTACTTTGTAGATTTAAACTATCTTCTGCTTCTAAATACAATGTTTTTAGATAAGGCAAGACACCCAGCACTGGCTTTCCTGTATGCTGTTCTATCCACTTAATACCCGATTCTAATAAACTGACATCACCACGAAAACGGTTGATAATCAGTCCTTTAATACGCGCTTGTTCAGACCTTGAGAGTAATGCTAAAGTACCTGCTAACTGTGCAAAAACACCACCACGCTCAATATCCGCGACTAAAATAACAGGGCAGTCAACCGCCTCCGCAAAGCCCATATTAGCAATATCATGTTCACGTAGATTAATCTCTGCGGGGCTACCCGCTCCCTCAACAATGAGATAATCATATTGTTGTTGCAGACGTTGCCAAGAGGCTAATACATAAGGCATAACGCTCGGTTTGTAGGCATGGTAATCGCGAGCGCCCATTTGTCCGCTTACCTTTCCGTGAATAATAATTTGCGAACCTGTTTCTGAATTAGGCTTAAGTAAAACAGGGTTCATATCAGTATGAGCTTCAATACCGCAGGCTTGAGCTTGTACTGCTTGAGCACGTCCTATCTCACCACCATCAATCGTCACCGCACTATTTAATGCCATATTTTGAGGCTTAAAAGGAGCTACTTTCACCCCTCGTCGTTGTAGTAAGCGACAAAGACCCGTTGCAATAGCTGTTTTTCCTGCATCGGAGGTTGTGCCTTGTATCATCAAAGCAGGGGCAGGAAATTGTTTCTTTGTTTGATTTTGCACGATGATTATATAATTTGAGGGAGCACTCCAAACTTGTTAGTTTGACTATGAATATTGTCATTAAATCTGCTATATCATGCATTCCTACAAGTCTGGAACACGACCACTTATTTCATTGTGACTAACTCTTCCGCACTAACAGGATGTATTGCAATAGTATCGTCAAAATCTTGCTTTGTTGCCCCCATGCGAATGGCTACGGCGAAGCCTTGAAGCATCTCATCAGCACCTAAGCCCATAATGTGACAGCCAACAATTTTTTCTTCTTCTCCAACAACAATTAATTTCATCAGCGTTTTTACTTTATTACGCGTCATTTGATGATAGAGAGGTACGAAACTTGTCTGATACACCTTGACGCTATCGCCATACTCTTCTCGGGCTTTTTCTTCGCTCAAGCCGATTGTTCCTATCGGGGGATGTGTAAACATAACCGTTGCGATGTGATCATACGACATTTTTCTATCGGGCTTGCCGCCATATAAACGATCACCTAAACGACGACCTGCGGCTATTGCAACAGGGGTTAGGGGGGCTTTGCCAATAATATCACCAATAGCATAGATGCCATCTACATTGGTTTTCTCTTCATCATCCACGATAATCATGCCACGTGAATCTAGCGCTACCGATGTATTTTCTAGTCCAATATTATCCGTATTAGGTACTCTTCCTATTGCCCAGATAAGCATATCGACATTTTCTATTTGACTACCATCTTCAAAATGAATGATTAGCTTATCATCATCTACTTTTTCAATTTTACTGATAATACCGTCATCGTTGATATTAATATTATCCGCTTCCATTTGCTGACGTAGATTGGCTTGAATACTGGAGTCAAAGCCTTCTAAAACAGGCCATCCTTGATGTAGTATCGATACCTCAGAGCCTAAGCCATTGAGCAACATAGCAAATTCTAAGGCGATATATCCACCACCTACAACCACTACTTTTTTGGGCTGAACCTCATCAATATCTTCAAAGAAACCATCCGAGCTTATACCGTACTCTGCACCTTCTATATCACTCGGAATAATAGGGCGACCGCCTGTGGAAATTACAATATGATCTGCGGTGTATTGCTCTCCATCAACTTCTAATGTTTTATCATCAATAAAAGTTGCGTACCCTTCGATTAGCTCTACTTTAGATTCGGCTAAAAAGTCAAAATACCAATCATTAATGCCTCCGATAAAGTTATCACGTTTCATGACAAGCTTTTCCCAGTTTAGATCACCGATTGTGACATCAAAACCGTAGTCTTCAGCATCATGCAGAGCATGGGCAACGGATGCGCCATACCACATGACTTTTTTAGGCACACAACCTAAATTTACACAAGTACCACCTAATTCTCCTGACTCAATAACAGCTGTTTTTGCTCCATACGATGCCGCTCGTTCTGCAATGGATAAACCACCGCTACCAGCTCCTATTGCGATTACATCAAAGTGATTACTCATATTTTTTCCTATTTTCTATTGTATATATCTAGCTAATACACCATCAAACAAAACTTGTTGGAGTACTATCATAATGACTTATCTAATCATTAAACCATTCTTCTAAATCCGTTGAGCCACCGACTAAATCGCCATCAATAAATACTTGTGGCACACTGCTTGTTCCTGAAATTGCACGTAAGGTACGGTCTGTAAAGTCACGCCCCATTACTAACTCTTCAAACTCAAGACCTTCCTGTTTTAAACGTGCTTTTGCTTTCGCACAGTAAGGGCATCCTGGACGAGAGAAAACGCTGATACTTAATGGACGGTCTGCATCTGGAGCAATATACTCAAGCATAGTATCGGCATCAGAAACCTCAAAAGGATCACCTGCTTGTTCTGGCTCAATAAACATTTTATCAATTACGCCATCTTTAACCAACATTGAATAGCGCCAAGATCGTTTTCCAAAACCCAAGTCATTTTTATCAACAAGCAATCCCATCGCTTCTGTAAAATCACCATTCCCATCAGGAATAAAGGTAATATTGTCTGCCTTTTGTACTTTCGCCCATTCGTTCATTACGAAGGTATCATTTACGGAAATACAGATAATATCATCAACACCATTCTTTAGTAATGTTGAATATAACTGATTAAAACGAGGCACATGGGCAGAAGAGCAAGTAGGGGTGTAAGCACCTGGTAGTGAAAACACAATGACGGTTTTATTATCAAATAAGTCACTACTTTTTACGTCAACCCAAGCATTGTCTTGATAAATGTGGAAAGTTACTTCTGGAACTCGTTGTCCTTCTTTATTTTCAAACATATTTTATCTCATCTTGTTTCATTAAGCAGTTAATCTAAGTACCCAAACAAAATTAATTTAACAAAATTTAGTTTCCTGTTTTTTGATATTCAAGGCATTGCGACGGGAGCATAGTGGGCTATGTGACCAAAGCAATAACGAAGAAGATCAGAAAACAGGGGCTAAATGGTTAGATTAATTTTGCGCGGGTACTTAACTACTTTTCATTTTTGATGAGCTCAGTGTAGGTATTTTTTAATATTCTGTAAAACAGATTGTTTATATTGTTATAATCTATAAAATAGAACAGATGAAATTACCTACCATCAAACAACTTTACTATTTTATTGCTCTAGAAAAAAATCAGCACTTTGGAAGAGCGGCTAAAGAATGCTTTGTTTCCCAGTCTGCATTTAGCGTTGCAATTAAAGAATTAGAATCACTATTAGGAACACAACTCGTTGATAGAACAAATAAAAATGTCACGATAACATCAACAGGACGAGAAATAGCCACTCAAGCAAGACTTTGTTTAAGGGATGTTGAGTATTTAATAGAAATCGCACATAGCAATAAACTCCCCTTAACAGGAAAACTAAACTTAGGTGTAATTCCGACTATTGCTCCTTTTTTATTGCCTAAGTTACTGCCATCTTTGCGACAATCTTATCCTGATTTACAGCTATACCTGCGTGAAGATACCACCTTATCTGTTCATAAGCTCTTAATGGATGGTGAGCTAGATTTAATCCTAATTGCTTTACCCTTTAAGTTAAGTAATATTGATGTAATGCCTTTGTTTAAAGATCGATTTGCTTTGGCTTGTCATAAGTACACGAAGATTCTTGATCCTAAGAAGTACGATATTGATACACTTAAACCTGAAAGTATTTTATTACTGGAGGATGGGCATTGTTTAAGGAATCATGCTTTATCCGCTTGCCACATAAAAAATCAAGATGTGATTAGTCGTTTTGCAGCGAGTAGCCTATTAACACTGATAGGCATGGTTGACTCAGATATTGGGATTACCTATCTAACAGAAATGTCTCAAGACTCCACACTGCTACATAATACCAATGTGATAACCTATCCATTAGCTGATTCGAGTTATCGAGAAATTGGACTTGCTTGGAGGAAAGGAAGCTCTCGTGCAGAAGAATTTATACTACTAGGAAATCTTATCAAAGAGATCTATAGACTCTCTTAGGAACGTGCATGAAATAAGTTCGACACCGATAACGAAGAATGATCATTCAAGCAGGGACAATCAGGTAGCTTATTGAAGTATTCCATGCACGTTTCTTAGTTTTGTGGCTCGTTACCTTGTTTCCATTTTATATTACAACCTAATGAAGCCAACTGCTCTGTTGGCGCAGGCTCTCCATTTAGTAAGGCAGTTGCAGCTGCAATCATATCTTTACCTGTTACAGGTTCATTATTTCTTGGGCGAGAGCTATCAAACTGCCCTCTATAATATAACTCATGGTTTGCATCAAATAGATAAAAATCAGGGGTACATGCTGCTTGATATGATTTTGCTACCGACTGCGACTCATCATAAAGGTAAGGAAAGGTAAAACCATGTTCCTTTACGCTTTCTATCATCTTCTCAGGCGAGTCATCAGGGTAGTTTTCAACATCGTTTGAATTAATCGCAATAACAGCTAAACCTTTATCTGAAAAATCTTTAGCAAACTGACTAAAAGCGTCTCTTATATGCACAACATACGGACAATGATTACAAATAAAAGCAACTAACACTGGCTGTGATTTAAAATCACTAAGAGAAACTATTTTCCCTGTCAATGGCTCAAGCAAAGAAAATTCAGGTGCTTTTGTACCAAGATCAATCATCACTGATGGTGTTCTTGCCATATTTTATATCCTTATATTAATCATTATTTATTAATTACCCAAAAAATAAACTTAATAATTATATCTACTTTTTAAGTAAAAGCTGAATGTCCGCATCTGAAATTCCTGATTCAGATTTTAACTGAGCGATATTAATCGTCCCAACTTGCTTTTTTTGCGAGCGAGTATTTTCTCGTTTCGTAGGTGTCGTCGCAAGCTCTCTCATCAGACGATTATAATCAGTTTGTACACTCGCTAGATTATTTTTTTGAAAACGTCTTCCTGCTATTAATTTATTACTTCTATTATAGCGATAGTGCCCCGTTATAGGAAAAGCAAATAAGATATCTTCCATTTTTGGACCGTATGCAATGTTATGTACAATCATATGACGACGCGGATCACTTTTTGAACGCTGCTCAACCACTATACCTATATGAGGTAACTCAGGTCCAACCATCCATGTGACTAAATCGCCAGGACGATAGTCTGCAGGGTTTCGAGTAACTGGTAATGACGCACCATGACGACGGAAAAATGCTTGTAAATTATAAACACGACGATGATCTATATTTTTATCTGGCGCAGAAAGCTTCCACTTTTTTATACGTGGGTAATCATAAAACCCTCCTTGAGACATATCTTCGTGAACTTCTTTTTGCAAATCGATACCTAAGCGACGATAAGAACGAATAACAACATCTGTACATACACCAATATTTGCAGGTACATCTCCCCATGGATAACCAATTTTTATATATTTACCATCATATCTTACTTTGTGACGAGTTCTAGCAACTGCTGCGTTTGACAGTGCTTTTGCAAAAGATGCGGAAGAACCATAAGATCTTCTAACTCTTCTTTTAGGGTAGTTTGGAGTTATGCGACGAATATATCTTTTTTTTCCTGCATATGCTCTTCTTTGGGTATACGTTTTTCGAATGGGTCTATTTTTCGTATACCTCTTTTTGTAGCTATTTCGCGAATAATAACGTTTTTTCGAATACGACCTTGTAGCCCCACTATTATATTTACGAGATTTATTAGCAGTATATTTTTTAGTTTTAACTATTTTTTTTATTACAGCAGGCTTCGCTACTTTAGCTTTAATATTGACTCTTTTCTTAGTCGTTGTAGTTACTATTTTTTTAGTTTTGCTTACCGTTTTAGTTTTAGTTGGTTTAACCGTATTGCTTGAACAACCTACCAATAATGATAAAAACAAGATTATAACTGACAGTAAATATTTTTTTTGCATAATTCGATTCCATTACCCCTACTATTGCAAGTAGCATATTATGATAAATATGCTTACCGATAACTGAATAAAAACTAGGGCAATCGCACTTAAATTTAGTTGACTTTAATGAACATTTTAAAATCAGCAAGTTACAAGGTTCGCAATTTTGCGAATAAATATAATTCACGAA
>JALVDG010000217.1 GCA_027009095.1 Thiotrichaceae bacterium | reverse complement strand
TGGTACTCTTCCTGGTAAGGCAACACTATTGTCACCAAGTGGAACAGTAACAGACACAACACCAACCTACACATGGAATGCTGTGAGTGGCTCAACTTGGTATTACTTGTGGGTTAATGATAGTTCCGGTAAAAAAATTGGCAAATGGTACACCGCTGCATCAGCGGGATGTGGCTCAGGTTCAGGAACTTGTTCTGTTACCCCTACAACAAGCTTGGGGAATGGTTTCCATACTTGGTGGATTCGTACCTATAATAGTTCAGGATATGGTCCTTGGAGCCAAGGAAAAACATTTTATATACAGTGAGTAAAACTAACACCATTATTAGGTAGCGGTTTATTGGCAGTTGCAAACAGTAGTAAAAAATAGCTGACTCTAACTGATTTACTTTTATAATTTGGATAGTTTTAAATCTCGTTTCTTATCAGCAATCAAGTACCCACAATGTGTTTTGTGGGTATTTTTACAATCTACAGGATATTAAAATGAAATTACGATATTCAGTTTTATCTATTCTAATCGCATGTCTCCTTTTCAATATTGGATGTTCTTCAGCCAAAGAAGAAAAACAAGGCAGTTCCTTAATGAATATACCATGGAAGCTTACAGATTATATTATTCTACCCAATGCAACTTGGGGGAAATCAGATGCTAATAAGCTCATATTTAAAGAAGCTACTATCTCTGAAAATAGCATCAGCTTTAACAATCAGAATTGCAAAGAAGTAATCTTTAAACGCTCACCGGTATCACTAGGTAAATATTTATCCCAAAAATATCATATATCTATTGATGCAATGAAACTAAAAGAACAAGCAGTAACCCAAATAACAACAAACTGTCATCTGAATGGTTTTAGCAACTATCTACAGTTAGCAGATCGAAGAATTATTATTTTTATTAATGGAGTTGCATTTTTTTTAGTACCAGCCATAAATTATTAAGGAGTCTCTGATTAAGTCCAATTATTTTTTAGTTGCTTAAAACAGTTAGTGTTTTCTCCGCAGATAGCTGCAATAGAATGACTATCCTCTTATTTCTGTTGCCGAACACGACAAGTTGTTGCGTTTGTCATTGATAGCCGAGGAAAAAAGAGTTGTCGCAAGATATTTTTCTATATTGCGTAACATCAGTTACGTAGTTGTCGGGTACCGTGTGATCATGGATATATTCCAGAAAGAAGCTATGCTCTATACAGGGCAAGAGAAATTCTTCACGAATTTTAAAATTATGTGAATTGTAAGTAGTTGATTTTGCAAGCCATTAATTTAAGTGTGATTGCCCTATTTTTGTATAGAGAGTATGGTGGGATTATTCGTTATTTTTAAAGGGTTTTGATACAAAAATATTTATATACGTTACTATTATTACATTTATTATTTTGAGATATTATTATGTTTAACCCTCTTCCTATCGCATTATCTGTTCATTTGCTTAGTGTTATTGTTTGGGTTGGTGGCATGTTTTTTGCCCATCAAGCACTGAGACCTGCAGCAGTAGAAACTTTAGATCCTCCTCAGCGTTTATCACTTTGGGTCGCTACTTTTAAACGTTTTTTTCCTTGGGTTTGGCTTGCCGTTACTTTGATTCTAGTGAGTGGTTTTTGGATGTTAAGTTTATACCCTAAAGCACCTCTCTTTATGCATATTATGATGGGGCTAGGTATTGTCATGATGTTGATTTTTGGGCATGTATTTTTTGCCCCCTATAAAAAACTAGAATTAGCGGTGGCAGAAAAACGTTGGACTGATGGCGCGAAGTCATTGGGACAAATTAGAATGTTAATTGGTATTAATTTAAGTCTCGGCTTGATAACTGCTGTTGTTGCTGTTGCAGGTAAGTACTACCTTTGATGTATTTTTAGTAACTATTCAGCTAGCGTTCTATTTTGCTTGATATCTGCATTAAAAGTGCTCATTTATACTGGTAAAATCTGCCCTTTTGCCTTGAGCTTGAAAAAATAGGGCGAAATCTGGGTAGTTACTATTTTGATATGTAGTATCAGTAGAAATTATCAATATAGTCCGAATAACTGTCTTAGTGCCCTGAAAATTTCTGTGGAAGAATAGCTTTCTAATGCGCCCGTATAGAGTGCTAAAAATAGCACTAATGCAAAGCTGTAAAGTGTTGTTAAATAGATTGCCATTATATTTTTAAATTGCAATTCATTATCTGAGCTTTGTAAAATATTGTTATTATTATTCCCTCGGTTTGTCCAGCGCTGTTTTGGTAAGCGGAATAAAATGTAAATTTTAATTAATGCATTACTGATTTGTAGAATATAAATAAGGAAAGGGAAGGATAAGTGAATACGTCCTGCATAACGATAAATAAATAAGGAAACTGCCATTCGACTTAATCCTAACCATGCAAGGTAGACGCTGAGAAATGCCCAGCCTATTTTTATTGTTAGTAGAATAGCTGCAATAGGACTGACGAGGGATGTCCATATTACAAGTCTTTGATCGATTAAGCACCACCAAATATAAGGTGGAATTTTTTTCGTTCCTAGGTTAATCGCCCGACCATTATTACGTAACATATTACCACTCCAGCGTAATAAATTTTGCAGGGCACGTTGAATTCCATTACCTGAGATATGCTCAACGGTGTAGACCATTGTGTCCCGTACATAGAGCATTTCAGCTTGTTGTTTTAGTAATAAATACCATGTACTTTTATCATCACCCGATAAAAAACGAAAACGTCCCCATAGCCAATGATCAATATAGTCATTTTCTAAGCGTTCAATAAACTCAGGGGTTGTAATAATTTGTGAACGAAACATGGACAATCGTCCTGTTAGCGTCAACACTCTTTTTGATAAAGAATGAGACTGCATCATTAAATGACGTTGTGCAAAACGTAGTTCAGTCATTTCTGACATCCACTTAGGTCCATGAAAGATAGCTTTTTCATCCGTTGTTAGTGCATGTAGCTTAGGGTTA
>JALVDG010000216.1 GCA_027009095.1 Thiotrichaceae bacterium | reverse complement strand
AAAAACCATGACAATGTACGGCTGTTGGAATACGGTAACCCGCTGATTTTAATACGGCAGGCCAAAACAGTGTATGGAAGTAGGCAATGTCTTTGCCAATGAAGTGATGGACTTCAGTGTCAGCACCTTCTTTCCAGAACTCATCAAAGTCAATATTGTTTTTATCACAAAGATTTTTAAATGAAGCTAAGTAGCCAATAGGGGCATCTAACCAAACATAGAAGTATTTATCTTCTGTCCCTGGAATTTTAAAGCCCCAATAAGGTGCATCACGAGAAATATCCCAATCACTTAAGCCATCGTTGAGCCACTCTTTCATTTTATTCGCGATTTCTGATTGCACAGAGCCACTATCAATCCAGTCTTTTAAAAAATCATCAAAATTACTTAATTTAAAGAAATAATGTTCACTATCTTTTTCTATTGGAGTTGCACCTGTTACTACTGAATAAGGGTTGATAACTTCGGTTGTTGAGTAGGTAGCGCCACAGTTATCACAATTATCACCGTACTGATCTTTAGCTCCACACTTAGGGCATTCTCCTTTAATAAAACGATCAGGTAAAAACATATTTGCTTCGGGGTCGTAAGACTGTTTAATGATCTTTTGACTAATATGACCACCTGCTTTTGCAGCAAGATAAATAGCTTCAGAGAGCTCACGATTTTCATCAGAGTGAGTTGAGTGATAGTTATCAAAAGCAATATTAAAATCAGCAAAATCAGTTTGATGTTCGATATTTGACTTATCTATTAGCTCTTGAGGCTCAATGCCTTCTTGTTGTGCGCGTAACATAATAGGTGTGCCATGCGCATCATCAGCGCAAACGTAGTAGCAAGTGTTACCTCGCAGACGTTGAAATCTTGCCCAAATATCGGTTTGAATATATTCAACCATATGACCTAAATGGATCGGACCATTTGCATAGGGGAGGGCGCTAGTAATTAGAATTTTACGTTTGCTCATATGTATTAATTTCGTTGGTAAATTAGCATTGCTCAAGAGGGATTTTTTTTAGAAGGGGTAAAATAACAGCTTGTCTATTTTATTGGTAGTGTATTGAAGGATAAAGGAGAGGAATTGCTATGAATTGTGATAATTTCAACCATTGAGTATATTGATATATGACAAATAAAGAATATCCAAGTAAAGTGTATGAAAATATCACATTGGAAGTATAGAAATCTTTGAACAAAAGGTGTGCTAAATTAAATAATTTGAGTTCTCTTAAGAATACTTGCTTTAGCATGCTTGATATTTTAACAAAAATAATAATAACGGCTTTCCATTATCATCTATCATACTAAAATATAAAGGGGTTTTGTAAAGATAATTTTGCTCAAAGAATAAGCATGAATTTCTAAAGTTATAATACAAAATGTTTATTTCAGATTGGATGAGCTCATGGGGATATAGTCATTTATTTGTAACAAATGAGATCATCCATGTTGGGACAAAAAAGCAAGTGAGAGGGTCGGAAGAGTGGTTTGATGTTCGTTTCTAAGCTGTTGATATAGGCATTTTTCAAAAAGTAATCTGGATGAAATCTAAAGGCTGAAGCAATGAAATATAAGATAATTATAACGGGTCCAGTAGGCTCAGGTAAAACAACTGCAATTAATTCGTTGACTAACGACGATGCCTTCATGACAGATGTACAGGTTAGCGATGAAGTGACTAGCAGGCGAAAATCAAATACAACAGTAGCAATGGATTTTGGTGTAGTGCAGGTGAATGAGCATACCGCTTATGTTTATGGAACGCCTGGGCAGCAGCGTTTTAACTTTATGTGGGAAATTCTTTCTGAAGGTGCGCATGGCATTATCATATTACTTGATAATACACGAAACTATCCATTTAGAGATTTAAAGTATTATGTAGAAAATTTTTCGAACCTCATTGCATCTCAAACGCTTATTCTTGGTGTAACTCGTTCAGATGAAAGTGATGAGATACCCATATCAGCTTATCAGCAGTGGATAAAAGAACTAAGTTTAGATGCCGAAGTCATGTTTATTGATGCTCGAAAAAAAGAGGATGTAGAGCAGTTGGTACGCACTTTAGTTGGAAGTATTGTTGCTTCCTCTGAAAGTGAGCAGATACCAGTAATTGTAAATGAGTCTGGCACTATTGCAGAGCATGCATCAGCTACTCCTTCAGCTAAAAAATTAGTGGCTGAAGAGGTGTCAGTTGAGCAGACTTTAACACCATCCACAGATGATGTTTTGAAGCTTGATGAAAGTTCCTTAGAGCAAGTTGCGACATTAGAGGGTGTTAATGGGGTGACATTAACCAATTCTATCGGTGAATTATTACATTCGACTATTAATGATGACGATATTAATGAATTCATCGCTTTTTTATCGGGTGTTACGCCAATGCTCGAAGATGCAAGTAACATGGGTAGAATACATAGAATAATGCTACGAGGTCCTCAAGATGACAATTTGACGGTCTTTGTTGAAGAAGAGCGTTCATTAGGTGTTAGCTCTGATAAAGCGGTCTCTGTACCAGCACTAAGTCAGAAAGTAGAGGATATGTTACAGTGGGTTTAGTTTGATGGAGAGTATTCTAAAAGGTATTACATTGCTTCGTGGGGTACATTATGCGTGTATTTATCAGGAAGGAAAAGAACCAGTATCTACATTTCCTGATGAAATGTCTGCTTCGATGAATTTGTCTCATGATTTAATCGATCAGATTTTTTCAGCATTAAAGGCGATTGATAAGTCACACAATGAAATTTATTTTTCAATGGGAGACCGTTTTTTAGTGGGATATTTGATGCATGAAACATGTATCGCGATTTTACTAACAGATAAAAAAATCAATTTTCCTTTGGTTCATATGGGAATTAAGTCAGCATCGGCTAAAATTCAACGTAAAATTAAAGAGGAGCAACAGGAGAAAATAGCACGTTTAGCTCCTCAGCAGGTAGCTGCCGAGCAAGTTCCGCCAACAGATGAAGAGCTTCAGCCTGTGCTTGATCAGTTATCAACTATACTGAAAAAATACTTAGGTCCTGCGGCTATTTTTGTATTTGAAGACGATGTTAAAAAATGGAAAAAAACATATATTCAAAGCCATGAAAACCTTCCTCATTTAGTAGAAATTATTAAGCAAGAGTTAGATCCTAATAAAGAGCAGGCTGATTTTTATCAGCAGGCAAAAATTGTGATAGATGACTTTCTAGATAGTTGATGTACTAGTACTCCAACCACGTTATATTGACGGATACAGAGCAAACCAAAGTGTTCAAGGCAAGGCATGGGTTGCAGGCAATGGTTATTCCCTTGTCAAAGCTTTCACAATTTATTGAGAACAAAATAAATACAGAGATTATGTATGAACAGTATAAAAAATAAACTTTTATTAGTGCTATTGCTAGTTACCTTGTTACCAACGTTGTTAATTGGAGGTTATACCTTTTTTTCAACCATTGAGTCATTAAAAGAAAGTAGTATTTCAGCACAGAAAAATAAAATACTATTAATTCGTGAGCAGATTAACGGTTATCTGGGGAATGTCAGTAGCGATGTCTTTTATTTAAGGGATTTTCCAGCATTGCATTTGTATTTGTCAGCACTAGAATCCGATAGTAGTACTTCTGAAAGGTTGTTATTAACTAATTTACGTTCAAGTTTTGCAAAGTTTTCAGCACAGAAAAAAATATATGACCAAGTTCGGTTTATTGATATTTCAGGTAAAGAAGTGGTTCGAGTAAATCACTCTGGGGATAAAACAAAAATAGTGACAGAAACTAAGCTAAAATCTAAGAAGAATAGGTTTTATGTTAATGAAACATTGAAACTTAAAAAAGATAAATTATTCATTAGTAAATTAGATTTAAATCGTGAAAAAGGCAAAATAGAAGAGCCCTACAATCCAACTATTCGTTTTGCAACCCCTGTATTTGATAAAAAAAATAAATTACGAGGCATTGTTGTTTTAAATCTTAAAGCACAGAAAATCATAGATTTAATTGCCTCTCAAGCGGTTCGGGGGGAGAGTATAGTTTTTATTGATAATGATGGGTATTACTTCTACAGTCCGGATGAAAAAAGCATGTGGAGCAGTGTTCGAGAATTAAAAAAAGAAGCCAATCTTTTTAAAGAGCGACCAGAAATAAAAGACAAAATATCTCGTGCAACAAGCGTGAAAAATATAGAAACAAGTGATGATATTATTACATTTATGCCAGTGAAAGTTATTGATGATAGCTTTTTATTAGGTACGATTGTTGATATTTCTCCAAAGAGTGTTATTTTTAAAGCAGTTAATAATTTTCTGTATGTTTTTCTTGGTGTGGCTTTGCTGGCACTTTTTTTGACCGTAGCTTTAGCTTTGTTTTTATCTCGCTCAATATCAAAACCTTTAGTCACCTTGACCGAAAGTGTTGAGAAACTTAGCATGGGGGATTTAGAAACACCTATTGTTATTGAAAGTAACGATGAAATAGGTGCTCTCTCCAAAGCAGTTGAGCTACTAAGAAAATCGATGCAAATTCTTATGAAGCGAGCAAGCTAGTACAAGCTAAGCAGTTGTTGATTGTGCTGAGTAGCCACATAAAATAAAGACTGTTTAGTGTTTTTGAAATTACAAAAGAAGATTTGAGAGCCATGGATGAGTAAAAAGGGGGGGGAGCCATGAATAAAAAAATAGGGTTCATAGTTGTAGGAGTTGTGCTACTAGCTATGATTATATATTTTTTTTACCCACAAGATAAAGCACCTGAAGCGACGACTGCCTCCGTTGCAAAAAAAGCAACAAATGGTGCTCAGGTGGTTGATAAAGAAAAACAAAATGATAAAAAAAATAAGGCATCAGATAGTTTGAGAAATGCTTTAAATAACGCTGTTCAAGATTCAATTGATGCAGATATTCAAAAAGCGGTGCAATCAGAAATTGAGAAATTACAAAAATAAGGGTATAAGTTAAATTTATTCTATTAATGCTTCTAGAATTGATGGGAAATTTCGTATCCTTTAGGCTAGTACTCCAACAAGTTTGAAAGAGATATCCTGTTTATTTTAATTAAAGCCTGAATTAGTGACTTCATTACCACGCAGTGAATAAGCTATTGATTCATCAAGGGTTTAAAAAATACCCGCTTAACCTTAAGGGTGAAGCTAAGATTTTTTAAAATCCCATGCTAAACCAATATCTTACCTCTTGTTATCCGCATTGAAGTCACGGATTCAGGTAAAGGACAAGTCTTCTGGTTCAGAATGATTTTGGCGTGCTAAGTTAAGTACCCAAGTAAAATTAATTTAACAAAGTTTAGTTTCCTATTGTTTAATATTCAATGCATTGTAACGGGAGCATAGTGGGCTATATGACCAAAGCAATGACGAAGAAGATCAGAAAATAGAGGCTAAATTGTCAGATTAAGGTACTTGACAGGTACTTAAGTTAGCTAGAACTGAATAATTATCGTAGATTAGGTAAAACTTATGAATATAAAAGCACTTTCGAATTTTTTGATTTTAGTCTTTGCTAGTGGGATATTATTGCTTCCATCACTATCATATGCTGAAAAGAAAGTAGGTATTACAAAAAATATAAAAAGCCTCGATATTACCTACGGAGGCAAAACAGTTACCATTGAGAGAATTCAAGATACAAAGCATAAGTTAACTAATGGTTTTGCTAAAACCTCCCGTGTTTGTCCTCCATTTTGTGTTCAGCCTATAGAAATACATAAAGACGTTAAAACAGTAGGAGAAGTAGAATTATTATCTTTTTTAGATAATGAAGTTAAAAACAATAAAGGCTTATTAATAGATGCTAGATTGCCAGACTGGTTTGAAAAAGGGACTATACCAGGTTCTATTAATATTCCGTTTAGTATTCTTGATGGTGGCTTGAAAAGTAAGCATGCTACAAGGATTTTAAAGCTATTAGGGGCGACAGTTAGCGACGATAAATGGAACTTTGATAATGCACAAAAGTTACTTTTGTTCTGTAATGGGATGTGGTGCGGACAGTCGCCTCGAGCAATTAAAGATTTTATTTCGATGGGATATCCACCAGAAAAATTATTTTGGTATCGTGGTGGTATGCAAGCTTGGCAGTTATTAGGATTGACCGTTGTTACTCCGTAGACTCACATTAATGTCATTATAAGGAGGTCAAAAATGAAAACTATTAGCAATATAGTTGTACTAAGCATATTTTTGCTTTTAAGTAGTTCGACAGTATTCGCAGAAGACAATAATATATCGATATTAGATGCCTTGAGTGAGGAAGCTAAAGACACAAGTATGGACGAAAATGTGGTTCCTGAAGAGCCTACAGTGGAGCCTTCCATTAAACCCAAAGCAATAACTGATTATTCTGCTTTAGAAGATAAAATTGCAGCACAAATTAAAGGTATTCTAGTTAAAACGACTAAAAATGCAGAAAATAAGGATATAAAAAAGGATAAAGAGTTTCACAATAAACTTGAAAATGTAGTTTCCTCGGCTTTATTGAAAGGAAATAAGTTAAATGATATCCGTAACGCTGTGTCAGCTGCTATGATTGATATAAATAGTGAAGCGGGCGAAAAAATATCAAAGGGAACGATTAATTCTGCAAATAAGGCACTCAAAAGTATTGTTGGTAAGAGTAAAAAAGATGTCTATATTGAGTCTTTAAAAAATGAATTGCCAAACGCGACTAGTGGTTCTTCACAGAAAAAAGCAGTAGTATCAACAACTAGGACTAAAGAATTTGAATCTGCAAGCACTGTTACCGTTTTAGAAGGCGAATCGTTATTTAAAATAGCACAGCGTGTTTATGGAAGTGGTGAAAATTATTTGGCTTTATATGAAGCAAATAAAGATACGATAGATAATCCTAATGTTATTCGTGTTGGGCAAGTGTTAAAAATACCGTAATTTAAGTTTATCACTTCCGATATTATCCTCCAATTATCGTGGTTTGCTTGTTTGCGAATAGTTTCATTATTATGCTTTAATCGTTTTAGATTCTTCGATAATCTCGATTAAGCTCATAGTATCGTTTTTTTATCAATATAATTTAAAGCTGTAGGCACCTTATGCCAAGTATTATAGGTAAAGGTCATTGCCTGACCTGTCCCATTCGTTATCGTAGCATTTTTGCAGGTTTATCTGAGGAGATGCTAAAAACGGATATAAGAAATTTTCACACATCCATAATAAGTTGTGAATCGGGTGATACGATTTACGAACAAGGAGAGCCTTCTGAGTAT
Source organism: Thiotrichaceae bacterium (assembly GCA_027009095.1). Classification (GTDB taxonomy): domain Bacteria; phylum Pseudomonadota; class Gammaproteobacteria; order Thiotrichales; family Thiotrichaceae; genus JAGLBW01. Next base: position 3,513 of record JALVDG010000216.1, on the reverse strand, counting down.
GCTTATACTCTTCGTAAAGGTTTAATTAAATTAACAAAAAGCTTGTCAGACGGTCGAACACAAATTGTTAAAATTCTTAAAAAAGGTGATTTATTTGGGTTCGATGGTTTTGTTGAAGAAGCCTACAATCATAACGCTATTACGATAAGTCAAAGCGAAGTTTGCAGGTTACCTTTAAAGGATTTAGCCAAATTGCGTATCAATAATGCTGAAATTAATTCAGCCATGATGGAGCGTTGGTTAAAAAATATTCGTGATGCTGAGGATATGATGCTTGAATTAGGAGCCAAAAAAGCTCCCGAAAAACTAGCATCTTTCTTGCTCAAGTGGTGCGAAGGCGTAAACGAGAAAGATTGGATAAAATTAGAGCTGTCTCGTAGCGAAATAGGTGCTTTACTTGGCTTGACTATTGAGACAGTAAGTCGTTTTTTATCTGATTGGCGACGCTTAGGATTTATTGAAGAATCAAAAGGCTTTATTTTAATTGTTGATCCTCAAGGTCTAAAGAAAAAAGCCTGTATTACATGATCATGTTAGATTTATTGTAACTGCTCAGCATAATCAGTAGTTACGATTTATTCTTGCACAACATAAATATTATCCCTATAACTTATTTCCTTCCCCCGTGTTATGAGTTGTAGTTCCTTTTAAATATATTGTAGCCCCCAATAATATGAAATTAAGCCAACCTCTAAAAATATTCCCTACTGCTTTGCATGCCTGCTCCTACTTGCCAAGTGTTATCGCAAGAAATGCTGTTATTGATCCTAGCTTTCCTATGTCCCCCTCTGTTTATGACTACCTGATAAGATCAGGTTTTCGTCGTAGTGGACAACAGGTTTATAAACCATACTGCCAGTCTTGTAATAAATGTAAAACAACTCGTATTAGTGTCTCTGAGTTTAAAGCAAGTCGCAGTCAGCGTCGTAATTGGAGAGCAAACCAAGATTTAGCTATCGTGATTAATAAGGGTGATTTTAAGGAGGAATATTTACCTCTTTATGCTGATTATTTAGAGGCAAGACACGACAGTACTGACTACGCAGGTGTGGATGAATTTTTGGGTTCTGACTGGTGTGATACAGAATTTATAGAATTTTATGATAATGATGTATTAATTGGAGTAGCAACGATTGATGTTTTGGAATCAGGGCTCTCTGCTGTTTATACATTCTTTGATCCAACAATAGGACATAAACGAGGTTTGGGTGTATTTGCTGTTTTATGGGAAATAGAATACGCAAAAACATTAGGTTTAGATTATGTTTATCCAGGTTATTGGATTGAAGAATGTAAAAAAATGAACTATAAGACACAATACCAACCGATAGAAGGGTTGATTGATGGTCAGTGGCGACATTTACCAAAGTCGTAAGTAGCTAAACAAAATTGATCTAACAAAATTTTGTTGCTTTTTTATTCAAGATCTTGCGATAGGAGCATAGTGAGCTATGTAAGCAAAGCAATAATGAAGAAGATCAGAAAACAGGGATGAAATTATTAAATTAATTTTGAGCGGGTACTTAAAATAACTATTTATTGTCTATGTAATCTGCGAGGGATAATAAAAGGAGAGGTTGCTATTGTGAAGTCATCGCTTAGGCTTATTTTTCTTATTATATCCTTGTCTGCATTAGCTATAAGTTTGATGCAGCTGGCAGAACATTGGGAGTATGAAGAAGTTCCTGCTATTGCACATAACTTGATGATAACAACAGTGAGTGCGCAAGAGCTGCACAAAAATATTATCGATGCAATAGAGCAAGGGCAGTTTGATGATGCTCGAATGTATATTGATATAGCAAAGGAAAATGGCTATTCCCTCTATTATGATCAATACCAACAGCAACTGTTAGAAAACGATACCCGAGCGCGTGAAATAAAAGATGGTGTGGGCAATTTTGTGAAAGGTTTTGCTTCAGGTAAAGGAAGTACAGGAGCGGGAGTAGCAGGTGCAATTGCTGCCGACTTTACCGTTATTGGTGATGCGCGTGATTTACATACAGAGTATACCCATTATCAAAAAAATGAACCTGTAGATGAGTTAGTCGCAACCTTATCTGGTGTTGGTGTCGGTCTCACTGCTTTGACCATTGGTAGTGCAGGAGCTGCTGCACCTGCAAAAACGGGTGTTTCTATTGTTAAAATGGCAAAGAAAACAAGTCGTTTAACGCTACCTTTTCAAAAACAAATTTTACGATTAGCCGCTAAGGTATTCGACTGGAGTGGCTTTATCAAAGCAGCTAAAAGTAGCAAAGGAATGAAGAATGTTCTTCGAGCTGCAAAAAAAGCTTATCATCCTAAAGCACTTAAACCTTTAGAGAAGGTAGCAGGGCAGGTTGGAAATATAAAAAAGGCAAGCTCGGTTGCAGATACATTACATTTATTGAAATATGTAGAAACAACCGATGATTTGCGTCGAGTAGAAAAACTAACGCTAAAACATGGTGTAAATGCAAAAGGGTACTTAAAATTACTAGGTAAAGGCATGTTGCGTGGAGGTAAAATTATCAAGAAAACGGTAGGTTTTTTTGCCTCACTCATTGGAACTATCGTGTCGCTTATTTTTAGTCTTATTTTTCTTTTTCCTACCAAGAAAAAGAAAGTGTAACTACCCAGCATAATCAGTAACTGCTTAGACCGTACTCTATTTTGTTTGAGTTTAAGGCGAAAATATGGAGTTTATCAGTATAAATGGGTACTTTTAATGCAGAAATCGGGCAAAATAGAGTTCAAGCTGAGGAGTTACACATTTAAGCTAATAATTCTACCAATATTTGAAAGTATATCTCCTCAAGCATATTAAGGTCATCAACGCCTACACATTCATTAACTTGGTGAATGGTTGCGTTAGTTGGTCCTAGCTCTAATACTTGAGCACCTGTAGGGGCTATAAATCGACCATCAGATGTCCCTCCAGATGTCGATAACTCTGTTTGCGTTCCTGTTACCTTTTTTATTGCTTTAACTGCCGCTGCAACTAACTCCCCTTCAGCTGTTAAAAAAGGCAGGCCTGATAAATTCCATTCAATGTTATATTTTAATTGATGTTTTTTTAGTAAGTTTTCTACACCTTGTTTTAACTCATCTGCCGTTACTTCTGTTGAGAAACGAAAGTTAAAAATAATTTCTGCTGTACCAGGAATAACATTGGTAGCACCTGTACCAGAGTTATAGTTTGAAACTTGAAATGTAGTTGGAGGGAAGAAATCATTACCCCTATCCCACTTCATTTCTGTTAGTTCCGCAAGCATAGGGGCGGCTAGATGAATAGGGTTATTTGCAAGATGAGGATAGGCAACATGACCTTGTTTACCAATAATGGTGAGTTTACAACCCAGTGAGCCACGTCGCCCATTTTTAACAATATCACCCACTTTCTTGCTACTTGATGGTTCTCCGACTAAGCACCAGTCAATTTTTTCATGACGAGCTTCTAATGTTTCAATGACTTTTACTGTACCATTATGTGCAGGACCTTCTTCATCACTCGTAATAAGATACGCAATAGAG
>JALVDG010000215.1 GCA_027009095.1 Thiotrichaceae bacterium | reverse complement strand
TACTATGAATCGCCATCATATCGGCATTGGCATGTCGTAAAACAAATCGGTCGTAAATACCTTCTGTTTTTAATTGTAAAATTGCATCGACTAATTCAGTACGTTCCGCGCTGGTTAGCGTATTTGCATCCTTTCTTATAGCCATTATTTATTCTCCTTTATTTAAGGAGTATCAGCGTTATTCTTTATATTTTTTATATGTTAAGACCTTTGTAGAAAAGATCTCATTTCAAAATAACAACTTCTCTCCCTCGCTGAGGTGTCATTCAATACGAAAGCATTGAGCTATCACCCCTATTTTATTGTTTCTCTTCTATTTTTTCTTGAATATACTTAAACTCTGCCGTATCTACAGCTATCGCCTTTGCTAAATCTTCCAAAGAATCATATTGTGTATAAGGCAGGTATTTAGAAAACCACTTTCCTTGCTCCTTATCCTCAAAATACTCAATTTCTTTTTCATTGATAATAAGCTTTACATCATCTTCTATTTTGATGTCATGACCTTTGTAGGTCTGCTGTTTTACATCCATCTTTTTCTCCTTTTCATTATTTATTATTTTCCTTACGACAAGTTACCGCTACAGGTGGCAAATTTTCAACCGTTTGTGTATGCGTACGAATAGTCGCCCAAACATCAATAAATCGTCCTTTTAAAGACGCATTATTCAATGTAATTAAACCGATAGTGCGGGGAAATCTTTCTATCACCTCATCTTTTGCTTCAATTTTTTGTGCTAGTAACTCTAAATCAAACACTGACTCATGTGGTTGTTGCTGGTATATGCCTGTGATTTTCACCTTACGAGACTGATAGCAAGCATCATAATGAGCAAATAGTTCAAAACGTTTGTTATTCTTTAGCAAGCGTAAAGTACCTGACTCAAGGCTCAAAACAGATGTACACACCTGTTTATCTTGTGTTGATAAGGTACAAACAAAATTTTCAGCAGTGTTCGGTCTACTACATGAAAGCAGCACGACACTCATTAGCAAGACGCATATCCAGGTTATTTTCACTTTTGCCTCCTTCTTAAAAAAGTGTAGTCAAAGACAAAAATAATATTTGACATTTATCAAACAATAATATTAATCACTCCTCATAATACAAACTATGACATGAATTCAAACATTTCTTAGACTATCATTTCACGCTATAATCGCCTCCTTTTGTCCACATCTAAGAACGAATAACATCATGGAAAAAACTTACGACCCTAAAAATTTAGAGCAACGCTGGTACAACTACTGGGAAGAGCAAGGTTACTTTAGCCCTCAAGGTAATGATGACAGTGATCCTTACTGCATTATGATTCCACCTCCCAATGTCACTGGTACGCTACACATGGGTCATGCCTTCCAAGATACTATTATGGATGCCTTAATCCGTTACCACCGTATGAAGGGTGATAATACCTTGTGGCAACCTGGTACCGATCATGCGGGTATCGCCACGCAGATGGTGGTTGAGCGTCAACTTGATGCTCAAGGTATTAGCCGCCATGATTTAGGTCGCGAAAAATTTCTTGAAAAAGTCTGGGAGTGGAAGGAAGAATCTGGTGGACAAATAACCAAACAATTACGTCGTTTAGGCGCATCTCCTGATTGGTCTCGTGAGCGTTTTACTATGGATGATGGTCTCTCCGATGCGGTAAGCAAGACCTTTGAAGATCTTTATGATGAGGGCTTAATCTATCGTGGCAAACGCTTGGTTAACTGGGATACGGAGCTACATACTGCTGTTTCTGACATCGAAGTGCTTAACGAAGAAGAAAACGGCTTTATGTGGTACTTCCGTTACCCCGTTGCAGATGATAATGGCAATGCTAGCGATGAGTTTCTAGTGGTTGCCACTACCCGCCCCGAAACCATGCTAGGCGATAGTGGTGTTGCTGTACACCCTAACGATGAGCGTTATCAGCACCTTATTGGTAAAAATATTTTACTACCACTGGTAGGACGTTTGATTCCTATTGTTGGCGACGAACATGCTGATCCTGAAAAAGGCACGGGTTGTGTAAAAATAACCCCAGCGCATGACTTTAATGACTACGAAGTCGGTAAACGCCACAACCTCGAAAAAATCAATATTTTCACCATCGACGCAACAATCAACCATAATGCACCTGAAAAATACCGAGGCTTAGATCGTTTTGAAGCACGCAAAACCATTGTTGCTGATCTTGATGCCTTAGGCTTATTAGATAAAGTTGAAGATCATAAACTTATGGTGCCTCGTGGCGAACGATCTGGCACCGTTATCGAGCCATATCTTACCGACCAATGGTATGTGAAAGTTGCACCACTTGCCAAGCCTGCTATCGACGCAGTAAAAGATGGGCGTATTAAATTCGTCCCTGATAACTACAAAAATATGTATTTTAGCTGGATGAATGATATTCAAGACTGGTGTATCTCACGCCAACTATGGTGGGGACACCGCATACCTGCTTGGTATGACGACAATGACAAAATCTATGTCGGCAAAACAGAAGCTGCGGTACGCGAAAAATACAAACTTGCAGATGATTTCAACTTACGTCAAGACAATGATGTGCTCGATACATGGTTCTCATCCGCCCTCTGGCCCTTTTCTACCCTCGGCTGGCCTGAGAAAACCGAAGCACTAACCACATGGTATCCCACCAATGTATTAGTCACAGCTTTCGACATCATCTTCTTCTGGGTTGCCCGCATGATAATGTTTGGTATGAAGTTTATGGATGGCGAAGTACCGTTCAAAGAAGTGTATATGCACGGCTTAGTACGCGATGGTGATGGTCAGAAAATGTCAAAATCTAAAGGCAATGTGATTGATCCGCTAGATATTATCGACGGTATTTCCTTAGACGATTTACTCGAAAAACGCAGCAGTAATATGATGCAACCGCATCTTGCAGAGAAAATTCGCAAAGCGACCAAAAAGCAATTCCCCAATGGCATCCCCGCCTATGGCA
>JALVDG010000214.1 GCA_027009095.1 Thiotrichaceae bacterium | reverse complement strand
CATCAATCGCGGATTTAATATCATCATTAAACTCGCGCATATCGCCCGCTTCTTGCATTTCTAAGGTGAAGATAGCCATATTATCGCGCGCATCACAGACCTGCTCTTTTAAGAAGCTAATGCCATCGGTCGCATCTTCTAAGCGATTACAAATACCCTCTTCAACATCTTTAGGATTTGCCCCTGGGTAGGCTAAAGTCACCTGTACTTTGCTTGGCTTTAGGGTGGGAAATGACTCTTTGTTTAAACTACCCAAAGAAACGACACCGATGGCTATAATTGCCATCATTAAAATATTAGCCGCCGTGGGGTGACGGGTGAAAAAGCGAATCATTTATCACCGCCTTTTACGGCAGATTTTTTTCTTGCCGCATGATCAGCTAATCGTTTTTGATAGGTCTTATTTAACACGGGTGCAAGCGGTAAGCCCTCAATAACAGGGATCACATCACTGATAATCAGTTGTTCGCCGACTTTGATGCCATTTTTAAGTATCGCCAAATCGCCTTGGGTGTACTGCACATGCACCGCTTGGATATGGAGCGTATTATTTTTGCCCACCAAATAAACACGTCCTTGGTGAATGGCTTTACGCGGAATAACCAATGCTTTCTGTTGCGGGGCTAAAAACTCCACGGCGGTATACATGCCTTTAAGCAGAGGCGGATGTTTGCCCGGCACAACGCCACCGTAAGGGTTATTCACTGCAACCACTAAACCGATGGTGTCACGGGTAGGATCAACCTCTTCACTAATGCGCACCAACTCACCCTCCCACTGCGGGGATTTATCATTGCCACTGACCAGACGCACCGTTGCTTGTAGCTTCATCTTTGCAATAATGGCACTAAAATTAGCGGGGCTTGTGAAGTTGACCGTTTTGTTACCCAGCCCACTGGATAAAAGCGGGCGGAACTGATGTGTTGGCATTTGTGCGGTTATCTCTACTGCCTGAGTGCCAGAGGCTTCAAATAAAGCACCGCCCGCATTAATAAACTCCCCTTTTTCGACAAAAACCGAGCCGATACGCGCATCAAATGGCAAGCGAACGGCGGTGCGTCCTAAGGTATCTTGGCTTTGATTAACTTGGCTTTTTGACTGTGAGATTTGTGCTTTAGTCGCTGCTTTTCGACTGCGATAACTTGCTAATTTCCCCTTTATTTCTTCTACTTGCTGACGTAGTTGTAGCACTTTTTGCTCTTCGGCATCTAAAGCAGAACGGGCGATTAAACGTTTATTCCAGATTTGTTTAATTCTATCCAGCTCTTTTAAACCCACATTTAGATTTTTTTGCGCAATATTTAAAGACCGTCGGGTACTTGCCTCTTCCGTTTCTAATTGCTTCAGGGAGGAGCGACTACTTGCCAGACCTGCTTTGCTTTTATTTAATGAGATTTTATAAGATGTCGGTTCAATACGGATTAGTACCGTACCTTTTTTAAGACTAGCCCCTTTTTTAAGTTGCGGGTGACGATAGCTAATTTTACCACTGACCTCAGCCTTTGCCTTAAGCAAAACAGCAGGCTCGACATTGCCAAAAGCCAATGCACGAGCACGAAAAGGGATTTTATTAACCGTTATCACCTCAACGGTTCTTGTCGGAAACTTAGCCTCTTTATGCTCAATCGGTGCTTTAGATTTAACTTGTATGACAATAAATGCAACCGCAGCAAAGAGAACAACGGGTAGAATAAAGACGGTTTTAAATGGATTCATGGTGTTATTCTCTTTAGAGGCTGTTGTCTGATGATTTAACCCTATTATTTTGGCTCAGCTAAACGATAAATTGCATGACAAGCGATACAGTTTTGAAGCAATGTATCTAATTGCTTTCGTGCTGCAACAGGGTCTTTGCTAGTCTTTGCGGTTTCTGCAATTTCATCAAACTTACTTCGGGTATCAAAGCCCAATTTTTTCATTGCCAGAGGAATTTTTTGTAATAAAACAGAAGGCGTGTTGGCTTCTGCCGCCATCCCTGCTTTGTGTGCAAGATCAACAACTTTTGGCATATCGTTTTCGGTAATCGCTTGACTAACACCTTGAACACTAATTAAAAATTCACGCATTTCCTTTAAGATAAAATCGCGCTCATCTTTTGTCATAACAACCGTAGAACGACCATCAGTAGAAGCTTCGACATTACCTCCGCCAATAATAAATTTTTTGATTAAAAAGCCTGATAAAGCCAGTAACAAGACGATAATAAGCCAGAGTATTTTTACATTTTTCATCATATATCCTTTGTGATCCGTGTTATTTAGTCACACCAGTGTAAAGGAATTTAGGCGATAGATGGATTTATATTTATGGAATATAATATTCCATTTATGAGTCTATAAAAATATCACATATTTTTACTCCTTCGCCCGATGCGTTAGCGAGGCGGAGCAAAAACTCCCATTCTAACCGCGCCGAGCATTTACCCGAGAGAATGGATCAGCAGTGAAAGTGTTTGAGCGGAGTTTACGGAGCGAGTTTTTTCACTGCCCCATTCTCTCGGGTAAAGCGCAGGAGGAAGCGGTTAGCTGGGTCGCCTTTTCTTTGCTTACTTTCTTTTGGCGACGCAAAAGAAAGTAAGTCGTAGCCCTTTACGAAATAGAGCAAAAGAACTTAAACTCAAAAGGGCTACGAAAACCTTCACTGATATTTTAAAAAGTGACTGTGTAACATCAGTAAATTAGTTCCGCTACAATAGTTAATTTCCATTTCTAAGAGCTAACAATGTGAATATTAATAATTGGATTTTATTTGCACAGATTGTTGATGCGGGTGGTTTAACAGCGGCAAGTCGTAAGTTAGGCTTGCCAAAATCAACCCTTAGCCGACGCTTAAGCAAATTAGAGAAAGAGTTTGGTGTGCGTTTACTCACTCGAAGAGGGCGGCGCTTTGATCTAACCGATGTGGGGCAGTCCTTTTATAAAGAGGCAAAATATATTGCAGAGCAAGTTATTAATGCCCAAGAGCGCCTAACAGAAAGAACTCA
>JALVDG010000213.1 GCA_027009095.1 Thiotrichaceae bacterium | reverse complement strand
AATTATTACTTATAAAATTTCAGCGCAAGCCGCTGATTTAGCCAAGGGATTCCCTGGAGCGCAACTGCGCGATAATGCCATGTCGAAAGCACGTTTTGAATTCCGCTGGGAAGATCAATTTAATCTAGGCTTAGACCCAGAACGCGCACGCGAATACCATGATGAGACAATGCCAAAAGCAGCAGCTAAAGTTGCTCATTTCTGCTCAATGTGTGGGCCTCATTTCTGCTCGATGAAAATCAGCCAAGAAGTACGTGATTTTGCAGCCGAGCAGGGTATATCAGAAATTGATGCTTTAAAGAAAGGCATGGAAGAAAAATCAGTCGAGTTTGTGGAGATGGGCGCACAAATTTATAATAAAACTTAGTATTAACCCGTCCCCTTCGGCAGTTCCATAGCCTGTATTGAGGTATGAGACACGGGGTTTTTATCAAACACTATCCCATGTTTTACAAACTCAACACAGGCTATAATTGTCTCGTTTTAATCGCTTTAAAATCGACGACTAGCATCCAGTGTTAAACCATAACCAACGCTAGCGAATACATCGCCTTTCACCTCTTTTGCATGGCTAAAAAATTGCATAATATCATGTCTGATCTTATCAATTTTTGTTGTTCCCCCTGTAAAAAACACAATATCTATATCATCTGTTTTTATTGCAGCCTCAAGAAGAAGAGAGTGAATGGTTTGATATACTTTTTGTAAGTCATTATCAATTATCTCTTCAAAATCAGATTTTTTAATTTCTACACTGAGGTCTTCCTCAATAAATTCTAAAGGCAGTTGGATGCTTTCTACTTCAGATAAGGCTTTTTTGCCAGTTTCAATACGATCAATTAAACGATGCCCTTCTCTATTTTCTAATACATTAAATAATCGCTTAATACGTGTTTTATCATTCGCAGTCGCCAAGGAGGTTTTAATATTGATGAGTGTTTCTTTGCTGTATAAATGATTGATTTTGTGCCAAGTAGATAAATCAGAAAAATAGGAGCTGGGCACTTCTATATCTGTACCATTCATTGAACGTAAGCTTGTGTGTAAGCCTAGCAGGGGCATAACGTTATGATAACTCAATAATTGATCGAAATTAGTACCACCAATATGTACCCCTGCCGTTGAGAGTATTTGACTGGATGTATGGCTTGTTTGCGGGGCTATTTTTATTAAGGTAAAGTCGGACGTACCACCACCGATATCAACAATTAAAGCAAGCTCTTCTGTTTCGATATTTTCGGCATACGCTAAAGCGGCTGCAATCGGCTCGTACTGAAATTCAATATGTTTAAAGCCTTGTGCTTTAGCAATATTGCGTAAGGTATCTTCAGCTAATTTATCGGCACTATCATCACGATCATTAAAGCGGACAGGGCGACCCAATACCACGCTGTCTAGTTCTCGATTACTTGATAACTCGGCTTTTACTTTCATGTGTTTTATAAAGTAACCTAAAATATCAGAGAAGGGCATCATCTTATTAAAAACACGTGTTTTTTGATCCATTAACGATGAGCCAAGCACTGATTTTATAGAGGTCATTAAACGTCCATCTGCACCCTCTATATACTGCTGAATAGCGGTTTCACCAAAGTAAATGTCACATTCTTCATCATCCAAAAAAATAGCAGAGCGCAAGATAACAGCATCAGACTCTAGTGCAACCATCTTTATTTTTTGTTGATTGAATATACCAATGGTCGAATTACTTGTACCAAAATCAAGACCGCAATAGCTCATTACCTTCCCCCTCTTATTATTTTTAGAAAGGGGAGTTTAGTTTAAAATTTATTGATTCTCTATACTCATTTTACTTATATAGATATTCAAAACATTCTGAGCTGAGAGTTTATTATCAGCAAGATCACTTTTTTACGTCGGAACACAGTATCACTAATCAAAGATTGGTATATAGACTCTATGAGAGCTTAAAATAGATGGCTGGTGATTTATGGCGGTTGCTTTGGAGTTGCAAAAAAGTGAGAAATATCTGTCACACACTTTTTTAATCTCGTTGAATAGTTACGGATATTTTTAATATTTGTTGTTTTATAGCTACCTATATGTATTTTTTATACCCTTTTTATTGAACTTTTTGTACTTATAAGTGTTATGATTTAGGGAGGTTGCTGTTGTATCGATTCAATTTTTAAGTAAACTTTGGGATGTCTTAATGTTGTTTATCAATAGAAGATTACTTAGGCGATTGTTATTAAACTAAATTAACAGAATGGATCATTATGCATAAAGAAGATAAAGAGTTGTGCGAATTGGTAAAAGGCGTTGCTGCTTGTTTAAGTCGCGAAGAGATGGACTTAGCAACAGCAGAGTCTTGTACAGGAGGCTGGGTGGCGAAAGTGTTAACCGATGTGCCTGGTAGTTCTATCTATTTTGACCGTGGCTTTGTGACTTATAGTAATAAGTCGAAACACGATATGTTAGGTGTTTCTGAGGAAACTTTGTTATTGCATGGGGCTGTAAGTGAAGCGATTGTTAAAGAAATGGTGGAAGGAGCACTACAAAACTCTGATGCTAGTATGGCATTAGCAGTAAGCGGTATTGCAGGACCTACAGGTGGCTCAGAAGATAAGCCAATCGGTACGGTTTGCTTTGCATGGATGATTAGGGGAGATGTCGCTGTCGGTGAAACAGTACATTATGATGGTGATCGTGATTCTATTCGTCGTCAAGCGGTTATTCATGCTTTAGAAGGTGTTGTTAAGCAGTTAACTCGTGAGTAATAAATTGAACTTCGTTTGGTTTTTTATTTATTTGCAACTACTTAGCTTGTACAGTCTCATCTAGTGAGGCGAGGATCGTAGATTCCAGAAGTTTTTATAACTGCTCAGTTAGCTGTCGGGACTTGACACCTATGATTATATTGAGTAGTTAGCAGGACTTCTTAAAAAGAGAGATACGTTTTGTCTTAGATAATCCCTATGTTAATGCAATATTATTTAGGATAAAAGCAAAGCTTATCTTATTATTCCTTTTCCTTTCTTGTGTTAGGATATCCGCACAAAAATAAATTCAATCCTTCATATCAACCATAGGTATCTTTTACGTGGACGAAAATAGAAAAAAAGCATTAGCCGCAGCCTTAGGGCAAATCGAACGTCAATTTGGTAAGGGGGCAGTTATACGAATGGGAGATGCTGCTGCTGTAGATGTTGATGTTATTTCTACCGGTTCGCTTAATTTAGATATAGCACTAGGTATAGGAGGTTTGCCACGCGGACGTATTATCGAAATTTATGGTCCTGAATCATCGGGAAAAACGACAATGACCTTGCATGCTATTGCAGAATGTCAAAAAGCAGGTGGTACAGCAGCATTTATTGATGCAGAACATGCGCTAGACCCTGCCTATGCGGAAAAACTCGGTGTAAATATTGACGATTTATTAGTATCTCAACCAGATACGGGTGAGCAAGCACTAGAAATTACTGATATGTTAGTACGCTCTGGCGGTATTGATATGGTGGTGGTTGACTCCGTTGCTGCATTAACACCTAAAGCAGAAATTGAAGGCGATATGGGGGACTCGCACATGGGCTTACAAGCCCGTTTGATGTCGCAAGCACTGCGTAAACTAACCGCTAATATCCAGCGTTCAAATACAATGGTTATCTTTATTAACCAAATTCGTATGAAAATTGGTGTCATGTTTGGTAGCCCAGAGACCACAACAGGTGGTAATGCGCTTAAGTTTTATGCTTCTGTACGCCTTGATATTCGTCGTATTGGTGCGATTAAGAAAGGTGATGAGATTGTGGGTAATTCAACCCGTGTCAAAGTGGTTAAAAATAAAATGGCACCTCCTTTCAAGCAAGCTGAATTTGAAATTATTTATGGCGAAGGGGTTTCCCATGAAGGTGAGATTATCGACTTAGGTGTGCAACTCGGCTTTATTAACAAAGCAGGTGCTTGGTACAGTTATCAAGATGCTAAAATTGGACAGGGTAAAGAGAATGTTCGCAACTATCTAAAGGAGCATCCTGAAATTGCAGAAACACTTGAAAAAGGTATTCGTGAGCGACTTTTGAATAAAAAATCACCCGATGAAAAAGATGATAAAGAGACAAAAAAAACAGATATAAATAACGTAGCACCTAAAAAATCTTCAAAATAACCCCTAATGTTTACTGGGCATAAAAAAGAGATTGATAACCACACTCGTTGTTATCAATCTGCTCTAGATTACTTGGCGCGACGAGAGCATTCGCGTCTTGAGCTTATCAATAAATTAAAACTTAAACCTTTCTCCGAAGACGTTGATCTTCATTCCCTGTGCGATAACCTTGAAGCATCTAATTATTTAAGTGACAAGCGTTTTGCTGAAATATTTGTACGTTCGTGTATTTCTCGCGGACAAGGTGAAATAAAAATTAGATACGAGCTTCGACAACGTGGTGTCAAAGATGATTTGATTGATGCTGTCTTGGCAACAGAGGGGACTGATTGGTTAGCTCTAGCGAGAGAACAGAGAGAAAAACGCTTTGGACGGGAGATTCCGAAAGACTTTAAAGAACGAGCAAGACAGTCACGTTTTTTAATAGGGAAAGGATTTTCTGGCGATATTCTCAACGCTGTGTTTCGATAGGGTATTCTTTAAGTATCTTCGTAAACGGTAGGGTGGATAAGTGCAACGCATCCACCGCAATACGTTGGTTTTGGTGGATGCACTATCGCTTATCCACCCTACAAATTACGACTGAAAAGGTATCTGATTAAATACGACTTAAATCTCGTAAGGATGATGCAAGATTATCGTATGCTCACGATCAGGACCTGTAGAAATAATATCAATAGGAGTTTCGAGTATCTCTTCCATTCGTTTTAGATAAAGTTTGGCATTTTCAGGCAAGTCATCATAGTTGGTTATGCCGTAAGTAACTGACTTCCAACCTGCCATTTCTTCATAAACAGGTGTGCACTCTGAAAATTCAGGTGTGTTAATGGGAGGCATGTCTAGCTTCTCACCATTTAACTCATAGTGAGTACAGATTTTGATCGTGTCAATATCGTCAAGTACATCAAGCTTGGTTACACATAAGCCTGTGATGCTGTTAATTTGCATAGAGCGACGCAGCGCAACGGCATCTAACCAGCCACAACGACGTGAACGACCTGTGGTTGCGCCCAATTCATTACCCACTTTAGCAAGGTGCTCGCCAGTTTCATCAAACAATTCAGTTGGGAAAGGACCAGAGCCAACGCGCGTAGTATAGGCTTTGGTGATTCCTAATATGTAGTCTAAATCTTTAGGACCAACGCCAGAACCAGTACATGCTCCGCCTGCCGTCGTGCTAGATGAGGTAACATAAGGATAAGTGCCGTGGTCTATATCAAGCAATGTTCCTTGTGCGCCTTCGAACATCACGTGTTTACCTTCTTTACGAAGTTGTTGTAAACGATAAGGCACATCAATGACCATTGGGCGTATGATTTCAGCCATTTTTAGTGCTTCGTCAAGCACTGTTTGGTAGTCCACTTCTTCGGCATTAAAGTAGTTTTTTAGACTATAGTTGTGATAGTCCATAACTTCTTTTAGTTTTACTTTGAAGCGTTCAGTATCTAACAAATCACCTAAGCGTAAGCCACGGCGAGAAATTTTATCTTCATAAGCCGGACCAATGCCTCGTCCTGTTGTACCGATTGCTTTATTGCCACGGGCAATTTCGCGTGCTGCATCAAGGGCAACGTGATAGGGGAGAATAAGTTGACAGGCAGCAGAAATTTTTAGACGTTCGCTAGCAGGTACACCTTCTGCTTCTAACATCTTTAATTCTTCAAGTAGTGCATCAGGAGCTAACACCACGCCATTACCAATCATGCATTCAACATCTTCACGCAAAATACCCGATGGAATCAAATGTAAAACTGTTTTTTTACCGTCGATAACAAGGGTATGACCTGCATTATGTCCGCCTTGAAAGCGAACTACTGCAGTGGCATTTTCTGTTAATAAATCAACAACTTTTCCTTTGCCTTCGTCACCCCATTGGGTTCCTAGGACTACAACAAATTTTCCCATTGGTATTTTCCTTTGGTTTAAGTCTTAAGTAGATATTTATGTGTATTATAAATCTAATAAATTTTTGAATCTTAGTTTGATTATTAAGGTATTACGAAGCATATAGCGGAGCTAATAGTGCAAAATAATCAGACAGCAAAGAAATGAAGTATTCGATTTACGCGCTTGTCTACTTATATTCCTACAACAATCCATTGTTCATTAGATTGCTCAATTTTACGATCACAGTTTTGTTGCTGTGGTGTGATGCTTGTATTGGTAGAGAGTTGGCGAATGACTATCTCCCCCTCATTACGTAATCGTGTGATTAATTTATCTAAGTCTTCATCTATGGTCGCAGGGGCTAAAATAGCTTTTTTAGGTGCTACAGCGGTTTGTTTTGATAAAGACGCTAGTGTATGTAAATCGGTGCTAAAACCTGTCGCAGGGCGATCGTTACCAAAGGCTTTGCCAATGCCATCATAACGCCCACCGCTAGCAATGGAATGACCTACTTCTGGCGTATACACCGCGTAGACAATGCCTGTGTGATAGGCATATCCA
Organism: Thiotrichaceae bacterium; assembly: GCA_027009095.1. Classification (GTDB taxonomy): domain Bacteria; phylum Pseudomonadota; class Gammaproteobacteria; order Thiotrichales; family Thiotrichaceae; genus JAGLBW01. Next base: position 4,254 of record JALVDG010000213.1, on the reverse strand, counting down.
CGCAGTTCCGATAAATCGATATGAATTTCTAATTGTGGGTAGCTCTGTTTAAGTAAATTGCTTAGGCTTTGTAAGTATTCAATAGCACTAATAACGATGCGTCCTGCATTGAGCAGTGTTGATTTAGCAGTATCTAAAATATCGGTAGAGCCGTGTAGTGTCGGTAGAATAGCCAACATATCAGTATCTGACTTTGATAATTGGCTTTGCTCTAGCCAGCTATTAATTTCAGGGATTGATTTACGTGCAAGCATATCAAAAAAGCGTGCCTGTTCTTCACGATTAAGACCGATAAAATCAGCAAGCCCTCGTGCAATACTAACGTGTCCTATATCTAAAATAAGATGCTCAATACCACTGATTTTGAGTGTTTCAAGCATCAGTGAGATGACTTCAAAATCGCTTTCTATTCCTGCATGACCAAATAACTCAGCACCAACCTGACATGGCGAACGAGAGCCACCTTGATATGCTGCACGGGTTCTTAATACTGTGCCAATATAACAAAGACGGTTAGGGCGTTTATCAATATCATCATTTTTCATGCGATGAGCATCAATACGGGCAATTTGTGGTGTCATGTCGGCACGAACACCCATTAATCGACCTGTTGCTTGGTCTGTCACTTTAACCGTTTGCAAGTCAAGTTCTGTCCCCATACCAATGCGTAAGGATTCCATATACTCAACAAGGGGGGGATTAACCAGTCGATAGCCCCAGCTTGCGTATAAATCAATAAGTTGACGACGGAATGCTTCGAGAGATTCGGCTTCATCGGGTAATGATTCATGAATGCCTTCGGGGAGTAACCAAGTAGTCATGTGAGATGTTCACCGTGCTGGAATGGGGATATAAAGGGGATGCTAATCATGGTGATATGAGTCGTATTTTATTGGTGGTAATAGTTGATACATAGTGAATTAGCAATAAATTAAAGCTGAGATCAAAGTTTTATACAAGATATAATAAAATAAGACCCGCTATAATGCTAGCAAGCCCCATCATGCGTAAACTATTTGTTGGTGATTCTTGTAAACTACGATATAGCGCTTTTATTTTATCGGGTGCGATGAAGGGGAGTAACCCTTCAATAATTAATACCAAAGCAAACGCTGTGAGTAAATCATGCCAATTAATATTCACTGTTTATTATTCTTGTTTTAACTTATTTTTAAAGTAACGGAAGAAGTCAGAGTCAGGCTCGATGACCATCATGTCGCCAGAGTTTGCAAAGGCTTTTTTATAGGCTGATAAGCTACGATAAAAAGAATAAAATTCTGCATCTTTAGAGTAAGCATCAGCATAGATAGCGGCTGATTTTGCATCACCTTCACCGCGCATTTGTTCACCTTTGCTATAAGCATTAGCGACAATAATCGTCGCCTCACGATCTGCTGCGGCACGAATTTTTTCGGCCTCTTCCTTGCCTCGAGAACGGAAATCTTGAGCCACACGTTTACGCTCTGAACGCATACGTTCGAAAACAGACTCGCTGACTGTTTCTGGGAAGTCAATTTGACTCACGCGCGCATCAACAATTTCGATACCTAGTTCTTTTGCATCAGTATTCGACTTGCTACGTAGTGATGTCATAATCTTACCACGCTCACCAGAGATAGCTTCTAAAATAGTGCGTTTACTGAATTCGTTACGTAAACCATCTTTCATAATACCTTCTAGGCGATTTTGTGCCCGGCTAATATCGCCACGTGTGGCACGATAAAAAGTGCTGGCATCTAATATGCGCCACTTCACAAAGAAGTCTACTTTAACGTATTTTTTCTCATTGGTAAGAAAACGATCAGGTTTTGCGTCTAAGGTGAGAATTTGTCGATTAAATTTCTTAATAGTATCAATAAATGGAATTTTAATATGTAATCCAGGTTCAATATTTGTTTCAACAATTTCTTTAAAACGAAATTTAATTGCTGTTTCACGTTGGTCAACCTTATAGGTTGATGACATGATGATAAACGCAATGACCGCAATAATTATTCCTATAGAGTTTTTCATTAACGTGCCTCCCTCGAACTTGCACGACTATTGCTACGTGAATTTTGATTTTGAGTCCGTTGCTTCTTAATTTGTTGTTGTAGCCCACCACTGATTGCGGGAGAAAGAGTTTTTTCCGAGTTATTGTTGTTTGGGTTTTGTAGTTTGTCTAATGGCAAATAAAGCAAGTTATTGCCTGATTTACTATCAATCATAATTTTACGATTCTTAGACAATACTTTTTCCATTGTCTCTAAATAAAGTCGCTCACGAGTCACTTCAGGGGCTTTTTGATACTCATCTGCAAGTTGTACAAAGCGAGAGGAGTCACCTTTTGCTTTTGATATGATTTGACTGGTATAAGCCGTGGCATCTTCCAGAATACGCGCAGCTTTACCGCGTGCAGCAGGGATAATCTTTTTTGAGTAGGTTTCAGCTTGGTTTTTGTAGCGGTCTTTATCCTCACGCGCACGGTTTGCATCATCAAAGGCATCTTTAACCTGCTTGGGTGCTTCCGCATAGGTGAGGTTGACTTTAATAACGTGCAGACCAGATTTGTACTGATCTAAAATTTCCTGCATAACCGCTAAGGTGTCAGGTGCAAAACCCGCACGATTTTCTTTTAAGATGCCATCCATTGTATTACGACCAATGACTTCTCTAACGGCACTACGCATAACGTGATAAAGAGTACCCAAGGATTGATTTGGTTCGTAGTCGGCTAGATAAAGGTTGAAAAGATAATCTTCAGGGTTTTTAATTTTGTACTGAACAGAAACACCAATATCGATGATGTTTTCATCTTTAGTCAGCATGTGTGTACGGTCTTTTGCAGTACGGTTTTTGTCGACATCGACCAACTCAACAGTGTCGATAGGGTAAGGTAGATGCCAATGAAGACCGGGCTGAGTGGTTTGTTGATAAGCGCCAAAACGAAGCTCTACGCCACGTTGTGCAGAATCAACAGTATAAAACCCTGTAAAAAGCCATACGCCAAGTAGAATAATTCCGATTAACAATATACCTGCTTTGCTTACACCGTCACCACCGTCACCCGAATTTTTACCAAAAATATGACTGACTTTATCGTTAAGCTTACGGGCTAGCTCTTCTATGTTGTCATTGGAAGAAGCATTCCCCTTAGAACCTTTCCTAGAGCGTCCGCCCCAAGGATCTTTATCGTTATTATTACCACCTGGTTCATTCCAAGGCATTTAGTGACTCCGTTATTCTTAAAACAAGATAATATACTACCCGAGGAATATAAGGTCGAAAAGCAACAATTCCAGAGAGTGATCATATTTAAACTCTATCAATGAGTGAAAATACAACCCTGTGATTGTATTCATCTGTGTTAAGAGTAGCAATAGTAAACCTTGTCTTTTTATTAAACATTAGATTGGATAGATAGCACGTTGTTGTTTGTTCAATCGTATAAGTAGTTTTTCAGATAAATAATTATCCTGATAACAGGAGTGAAAGCTTCAGCTTTTTAGTCATCAAGTAAAAGTTAATAAGTGAATGTCTATCGCTTTGCCATGATAGAATATTGAGATGAAATTAAACACAGGTCAGACAAAAATATCTAAATATAATGATGCTTTACGGCTTTTTTGGGGAAAGCTTTACGGTGACGGCGGCATGACAGTTTATAGTCAGCAACGTTTTGGTGATGTTAAACCAGAGTGGATGAATGCAGAGCATGTCTTTCCGATGGCGTGGGTAGTAAAAACACTAAAGTGTAAAGATCGTAAATCATGTCGTCATCACTCACAAAAGTTTAGATACATCGAATCAGACTTACATAATATATATCCCGCACGACGAGACTTAAATACTGCGAGAGGAAATTATAGTTTTGGTGAGGTAGGTGATGAGCGTCGTTGGTTAAAGTTTGAATTTGCAATCGACTATGAGCGTAAACTCGTCGAACCACCTCATGTAAATAAAGGAGAAGTGGCGCGTTGCATGTTTTATCTGGTCGATGCTTATGATATGAGACTATTTAAAAAACAAGCCAAATTATTACGCCAATGGAATGAGCAAGACCCACCTAGCAAAGAAGAAATGCGACGTAATAATATAATCGAAAAGTTGCAAGATACGCGTAATTATTTTATTGACCATCCTGAGATAATTAATAAGGTATGGAAAGATCGATTGTTGAAGTGATTTTAACTACACAGCATCAGTAATAATGATAGGGGAATGGAGTATTAGATGCCCTACATAAACTTTTGTTTACTTTTATCCATAGGAAAA
>JALVDG010000212.1 GCA_027009095.1 Thiotrichaceae bacterium | reverse complement strand
GTACCGACTAAATTAATGACACTTAATGGCTCTTTTTTTTCATCATTAACAGAAGAAGGAGCGGCTAATAATACGGGCGATTGAGTGATTAACATAATAACAAGGCTAAGTTGTTTCTTTGTAAGGTATTTCATTGCTCAAAACTCCATCGTAAGAGAGCATTTTGAATCTTAACACCTCTTCCCCTTCCTGTTTTTTTGCCATTATGTTGGATAACAATAACCAAACGCTTGCCCTTTCTATTCAGCATATACCCTGCAATAGCGGTGACATTATTTAACGTACCTGTTTTTAGATGACTGCGTCCGCGTAGGTCGTCTCGACGAAACCGATTGACTAATGTGCCATCTAAACCTGGTAATGATAAGGATGCCATAAACTCTGGCATATAAGGATCACGATAAGCTATTTCTAGTAATTGAGCCATTTGTCTTGCGCTAATACGCGACTTTCGTGATAAGCCTGAACCATTATCAATAATAATACCGCTGGTATTTATATTATTTTTAGTAAGTAAATCTATAATTGCATCCTGCCCTTTTTGCAAGGTGGCAGGTGCTCCATATACTTTTGCGCCTAATGTGAGTAAAACTTGGCGCGTCATAACGTTATTACTCCACTTATTAATCAAGCGAATTTGCTCACCTAAAGTAGGCGATGAGCTAACGTGAAATCGTTTGTCGCTCGAAACGACTTTGCCCTTTTTCATTGAGCCTCTTAGTGTACCACCAAGTTCATGCCAAAAGTCACGAAATCCGTTAAAAGCATGATCTTCTGGGGTAGAAAATGAACGCAATATAAATTTTTGACCACATTTTAATGAGTATTTTCCTTTTATACTCAGAAGTCCTTTTTTATCAAAACCAAATTTTGGACGATAGTGAGAGCGACGACATTTTTTATCCGTATAGGTGATTTTATTTTCAAACTGGAAATTTGGTATAGAGGGATAAGGGGTTACTTTAACGGTTTTAGTTTCTGCATCTGGTGTAAAGAGAAAACGTGTCGATTGAAAGTTGAACATAAGTGCTGAAGGTGGGGCATTGTATGTTCTAAATGGTTTATTATCGAAAGCAGCAGGATCAAAATCTATTGGCTCAAAATAACTATTATCGATAATAATATCGCCTTGAATATCCTTTAATCCCTTCTCTCGTATACCGCGAATAAACTTCCAATAGTTTTCATAGCTCAAAAAAGGGTCTCCATAACCTTTAAGGATTAAGTCCCCTTGTAGTACACCATTTTTTAATTCTCCTCGTATCCATGCTTCGGTACGCCATGAGTAGCTAGGTGATAGTATTTTTAGTGCCGCATAGGTGGTTAATAATTTCATTGTAGACGCAGGCGCACGAATTTTGTCAATATTATGTGCCAACATGGGTTTGGCTTTATTAAGGTCACGCACATAAATGCTGAGATTATCAGCAGGTATTTTGTATTTTTTTAAAAGCGATAAAACACTGTCAGGCAGTGTATTAGGAGATGCATTGCTATCGTAGTCATCAATAAAATGTGTTTGTGCGAGCGCAGGAGCAATGGGGGCGACAGTAGTATTTTTTTTTGTGATCTCTTTGGCTGCAATGGTAGAGCTATAAGCTATTATTAAGCTGAAAACAAAAAAAAGAAAGGCTCGTTTGTTTTTATTATTATCCATATAATCTTTTGGTTAACTCTTTGTAACTACTTAGCTTACACTTTATTTTGCCCGATTTCTTCGTGTTAAAAGTGCTCATATACCAATAAACCCCGCTCTTTACCCTAAACTCAAACAAAATAGAGCGCAATCTAAGTAGTTACTGATTATGCTGAGTAGTTAGTATTCTTTTATTTAGCGCTTATTTTAACTCAAGCACAAGAATTGTGCCATTTTCGCAATATCTCCAGCGAAGGTCAAAGTTATATAAACGCATAGCATAAACTCTATCACTTGGCTGTTGCTGATAAGAAGGGCGGGGATCTAATTGTAATATTTGGATAATAAGTTTTTTTAAATCAAGCTTTAAATCATCAGTCCCTTTATTATAATCAGCTGCAAATTGTTGGCATTGTTGTAATGCAGTATCAGAGAAATAAACCTCAAATGGAGTGTTAGGAGGAGTAGACGCAAAGCCTGCACTAGCATTAGGGATAGCATCGGAGTATGGAATATAGGGTTTAATATCAATAATTGGCGTGTTATTGAGTAAGTCGCAGCCTTTTAGTAATAAAGATACTTTATTGTTTTTGAGTTTTGTTGTAAATAATTCAACAGCAGACATTCCGATAGGGTTTGGTCGAAATGTAGAGCGACTGGCAAATACGCCAATACGTTTATTACCTCCTAATCGTGGTGGACGAATAAGAGGTTTCCAGTTTGCTTTTTGTGTTTGATCAAAGACAAATAATAGCCAAAGATGAGAAAACTGCTCGATTTCTCTTATACTATTTAGATCATTATAAGGGGGTAATAAAATAAGTTCTGATATAGACTCTGTTTCTAGTCTAGGTTGACGTGGAATACCAAATTTTTCTTGATAACAGGACTTAATCAATCCAATTTTTGTGAAGTTGAATGTCTCCATATAAAACATTATAAACCTGAAAATATGCACATGTATTAGATTAATTATGTGCAACTACCTATACTAATACGGATGGAAAATAAAAAAACACATGATATTAAAGTTCTTGTCGATACTTACTATCTAGAGGCAGAGTCAGACGCGGACATTAACCGATATGTTTTTGCGTATACGATAACGGTGGAAAATAAGGGGACGGTAGCTGCAAAACTACTCACTCGTCACTGGATTATTACAGATGCTAATAACCATGTACAAGAAGTGAAGGGTAAGGGTGTGATTGGAGAGCAACCATATTTGGAGCCAGGGGAGTCTTTTAGTTATACCAGTGGCACAATGATAGAAACACCTGTAGGTTCCATGCAAGGAACATTTCAAATGTTAGGCGATGATGGAACACACTTCGATGCAGAAATAGCACCATTCTCTTTAGCTGTTCC
>JALVDG010000211.1 GCA_027009095.1 Thiotrichaceae bacterium | reverse complement strand
ATTGTTTTGCGTCGAGGAGTATGAATTTGCTGCACAATATAATCCTGTTGTTTTTTATTAAGCGCGCATTCTACCTCTAATTAATGACAAATTCATGTTAGATATTTATAGTGTTAGTAATGTAGTTTTAATAGTGCGTCTTTTATAGGTGTGCTCCCTCACGTTCCTTAATCGCTAATTTAAAAAGTGGAAAATTTTTATGTCTTTTGATGTTACCGTTCAACCAAGTGGTCACCAATTTACTGTCGAAGAAGGAGAGCCAATTCTCGATGCCGCTTTGCGTCAAGGTATCTCCTTTCCTTATGGTTGTCGCAGTGGTACGTGTGGTACTTGTTTGGGTAATGTTTTGTCGGGAACGGTGGAATATCCTGAAGATTTTCCATTAGGTTTAATGGAAGAAGAGCACCAAAAAGGCAAGGCATTGTTCTGTTGCGCCGTCGCAAGCACACCACTTGAAATAGAGGTAAAAGAAATTACAGGTGCGGCAGATATCGTCACAAAAACCCTTCCTGCGCGTGTTGCCTCATTACGCAAGCTTTCACATGATGTAATGGAAATGACCTTAAAGTTACCCGCAACGGAGCGTTTAGCCTTTCGAGCGGGGCAATATATTGAATTTCTATTACGTGACGGTAAACGTCGCTCTTTCTCGCTTGCGAATTCGCCAAATAATGATGAATATTTGGAGCTACATTTAAGATTATTAGAAGGTGGATATTTTACACAGCATGTTTTTAATGAAATGAAAGAAAAAGCCTTGGTGCGTATCCATGGGCCTTTAGGTACTTTCTTTCTTGATAATGATTCAAAAAGACCGCTAATTTTTGTTGCAGGTGGAACGGGCTTTGCTCCGATTAAATCTATGATGGAGCAGCTTATCGAAGCAGGAGATGAGAGAGAGGTACATATTTATTGGGGAGTACGTGCAAAACGAGATTTATACATCGATCATTTACCTAAAAAATGGGCATATCAATATAAACATATTCATTATGTGCCAGTGTTATCAGAGTCGGATGCAAAGGATGAATGGGAAGGCAGAGAAGGCTTTGTTCACGAAGTCGTCGCCAGTGATTTTAGTGATTTATCGGCTTACGATGTGTATATGGCAGGACCACCACCGATGATTAATGCGGCTAAAGAAAAATTTATTGAGCAAGGCGTTAAAGAGAATCATCTGTTTTCAGATTCATTTGAGTATAGTGCTGATAGTCAGGGTACTTAAATAACTAACTGATGTTAGGCAATATCTAAGAAAAATATTACCTATTTTTCCCTCCGCCCGATGCGTTAGCGAGGCGGAGCTAAACTTCCCATTCTAGTGAGTGAAGCGTAGGAGTAAGCGGTTAACTGGGTCGCCTTTTCTTTGCTTCCTTTCTTTTGGCAACACAAAAGAAAGTAAGTCGTTGCCCTTTACGAAAGAGAGCAAAAGAACCTAAACTAAAAAGGACTACGAAAACCTTCACTGATGTTCTAAAGAGTAACTGCGTCACATCAGTAACTAATAGATATTACAAAAAAGCCCCGCTATACAAAATATAGCGGGGCTTTTTTATGTCTAAAATAACAGTTTTACTTTTTACTGTTTTCTAGCATCTCATGGATGATGGGGGCTAAGATAACTTCCATTGCCATACTCATCTTACCACCAGGTATAACAATAGTATTACGACGAGTCATAAAAGAATCTTTTAACATATCAAGTAGATAACTGAAATCAATATTAAATTTAGCAGGATCTTTAAAGCGAATAACTACCATGCTTTCATCAGGTGTTGGAATATCACGGGCAATAAAAGGATGAGAGGTATCAACTAACGGTACGCGCTGGAAGTTAATATCAGTACGTGCAAATTGTGGGGTAATGTAATTAATATAATCAGGCATGCGACGTAAAATAGTATCAACAGTTATCGCAGGATCATAACCACGCTCGGAGTAATCACGTTGAATTTTCTGAATCCACTCAAGGTTAATGCTAGGTACAACACCTATGCCTAAATCGACAAACTTGGAAACATCAATACCTTGTGCCTCATCTGCCACTAAGCCATGCAGACCCTCATAGAACAGTAAATCACTTCCTTCCTCAATATCTTCCCAAGGTGTAAATTCACCCGATGATTTATTGCAACCCAAACGCTCATTTTGCTCCGCTGCTTCATCGTCATTGTGTAAATAGTAACGTTTTTTACCAACACCTGTTTCGCCATACGCCTTAAAAGTAGCTTCTAATGCTGCGAAGTCATTTGCTTCAGGACCAAAATGGCTGAATGACATATTACCTTCCGCTTCTGCTTCTTTTACTTTTTGACTAAATTCAGCACGGCTTAGGCTATGAAAACTATCGCCTTCAACAATCGCAGGGTTTATTTTCTCGCGACGAAAGATATTTTCAAATGCGCGTTTTACATAAGTTGTGCCAGCTCCAGATGAACCAGTAATTGCAATAACAGGATACTTTTTTGACATGGGGAAAAACTCCTTGGAAAAATAATAATAGATAGGGTGGGGAATGATGTATTAGGAACATACATTAAATAACTTCGATAACTCGAACAGAGCCGCATTCTACCTCAATATATGGGAATGCGGAAATTACTGTTTTAACTTATTTATTAATTTTTAGATATGAATGAATATTCTACGGATAGTAAGTTAGAGAACAAAGCAAGAAAATAGTTTGGATAAAATGGATAAAGATCTGTTTTTCTTTTGCTATAGGGCTTGACAATTATGAATACAGTAGTTGTCCACATTATCTGTGGATAACTTTGTGTATAAACATGTTAGTAAGGCGTTTAAAGCGTATAAACATTGCCTGTCAATTCGTTGGTTAAAATTTAATCTTTTATTATATTATTTATTATATCAATAGCTTATGTTGTTTTTATTATAAATCAATAACATATAATTGCCTATCTGAACGTAAATAGAACAGTCAAGATAAATTGTGAATAAATGCGTATGAAAAAAACAATGAATCACATACCATATATAGTTA
>JALVDG010000210.1 GCA_027009095.1 Thiotrichaceae bacterium | reverse complement strand
ACAATTCACATAATTTTAAAATTCGTGAATTATATTTATTCGCAAAATTGCGAACCTTGTAACTTGCTGATTTTAAAATGTTCATTAAAGTCAACTAAATTTAAGTGCGATTGCCCTACTAACTACTCAGCTTGCACTCTATTTCTGCCAATTTCTGTGTTAAAAGTGCTCATTTATACTGACTAAACTCTGCCCTTTTGTCTTGAACTCGAACAAAATAGAACTCAATCTGAGCAGTTACTCATATTCTTAACTCTTTGTGAGCTTATATTCCGTTAGATTTCAGTGCTAGCGTTTTGCATTGCAGTGGTTAAATTATCGATATCGTTAAGTAGCTCTTTCTTAGATTTTTTATCAGATGCCAATATTCCTAGAATATGCTCATTATCAATATAACGCATACCATAGCACCCCTTACTACCATTGATAACAATAGTACCCAAGTCTCCAATATCAATGCCTTGTTTTAAGCCTTTGCCAAGACGAGAAAATGCTGCTGTTAGTGCTGCTACCTCATCTTCTTTGTTGTCTTTAAACGTATTAATAAGAGGTTTTCCATCAATCGTTGAAACCATATAATTTTTCATTTTTGTTACCCTTTCCGTGTGATTACATTTTTACCTGAAAGACAGACTTATTTAATAAAAACAATTCTGACTAATCTCTGTTAGCTTTCAGTACCTAATATTTAATAAATCTATTGAATTTTTTGACTACAAAATCGTCACGTCTGTAAAAAAATGGGGATAGTACTCTTTGATTTTTCTACCGTCTATCTGTTTTTAGACGAAAAAATCTTTTAACACATAAATTTAGTTAATGTCGTTAAGATAGCATTCAGTTTTATTTATTTTTCTTTCCTATTCCATATAAATCATAAGCTTATACTTTGTTTTGATATTTTATTTGATTTTAAATATGTCAAATATAAGTTGTTATTTTGTTTAAAATAAACATTATTAAATCAATATGTTAAGTGGAAAATTAGGAGGCTTTATTTATTTAAAACCTTAAATGGCTAAAAAACATACTTTACTATTAGTGTTTTTTATATTAGTAAATATTTATATGTTAATACTGTTATTGGAATACTAGCTATCGATTCGTACATGAAGTAGTCTTTTACCTTATTTTATTGAAGGATATCTCTACTAACTTATGAATAGGGATACTCTAAATATTTTATACCGTATCAGAGAGATTCCCCTATGCCTGTTAATCTTCAAGCTCCTACATCGCTACTTGCCGTTAAAGGCATTACTTTATCAGCAGTAGAAGCCAATATTCGTTATAAAGATCGTAATGATTTAGTGTTAATTGAAATGTCAGAGGGCGGAACGGCGGCAGGGGTTTTTACCCTTAATAAATTTTGTGCCGCACCCGTTAACTTGTGCCGACAACATCTTAGTGAGAATACATCACCACGTTATTTATTAATTAATGCGGGTAATGCAAATGCAGGGACAGGAGAAAAGGGCTTAAATCATGCTAAACAGACCTGTTCTATTTTGAGTGAATTAGCGGGGGTGAATCGTCATGATGTTTTGCCTTTTTCGACAGGTGTTATCGGTGAACAATTACCTGTTGCGCCTTTTAAGGCAAGTTTGCCAAGTGCTTTAGAACAGCTTTCTGAAGATAACTGGATATTAGCAGCAGAAGGCATTATGACAACGGACACTGTGGCAAAAGGAGTGAGCAAGCAAATAGAAATAGACGGTAAAACAGTGACTATAACAGGCATAGCAAAAGGTTCGGGGATGATCGAACCAAATATGGCAACCTTACTGGCATATGTTGCCTGTGATGCCAGCATCGAGGCGGAGCTATTGCAACAAGTGCTCAATGATGCGGTAGCCGATTCGTTTAATGCGATTACTGTTGATGCGGATACCTCGACTAATGATTCTTTAGTGCTATTAGCATCTGGTCGTTCTGGAGTAATAATTACAGAAAATAACCGTGATGATTTTCAGCAGGCAATCAATGCCGTTTGCCAACAATTAGCACAAGCCATTATTCGTGATGCAGAGGGAGCGACAAAGTTTGTGACGATCGAGGTGGAATCTGCACCCAGTAGAGCGTATGCACGGGAGATTGCTTATACCGTGGCACGCTCACCTTTAGTTAAAACAGCACTCTTTGCCAGCGACCCTAATTGGGGACGTATATTAATGGCAATCGGTCGCAGTAATGTGGATGATTTAGACGTGAGTAAACTCTCCTTATGGCTAGGCAATACCCAGTTATTAGCAGCAGGTGAACCATTAGAAAGTTATCGCGAAGAGCAGGGGCAAAGGGAAATGGATAAAGAAGACATCACCATTCGCATTGCTTTAAATGCAGGAGATACTGCGGCTCGTATTTGGACATCCGATTTGTCGCATGAGTATGTCACGATTAATGCAGAGTATAGAAGCTAGTATATTTTTTAAAGAAGATCGTTCCTATGAATTTTATCATTAAATTATTAATCAGCAGTGTGTTATTAAGTGTCTTTCTACTATCCTCTGCAACGGCACAAGACTGTAATTACTATCGTGCTAAATATCATTGTCCAGTGGAGAAGCGTTTTAAATTACATCTTAGCTTCGATGATGGTGTGGGTAGTGTCACCCCTCAAGTATTAGATACCTTAAAACGTGAACGTATTCCTGCTACTTTTTTTGTTTTGGGCAATAAAGTTGACTGTCAGCCATATCGCAATCGCTGTAAAGCGGGTGATAAAAAAAGTTGTCAATCATTGCAGTTATGTCAACAGCGTCGCCAAACACTGAAGCGGATTAAGAAAGAAGGTCATCTTATTGGCTCGCATAGCTATGAGCATTACCATCACTCCAAGCTTAGCCCCGCAGAGCTACAATCCACTATTAAGCGATCAAAACAAATATTACAGCCCTTTTTTACTACAAAACCAGCACCTTTCCGCTTACCTTATGGTGATGGTTGGTTTAATCAAAAAGATCAACCACAGGTAATGAAGGCTCTGAAACAAAATGGCTTTACCCACATAGGTTGGGAGATGTCGGGTTTTGATTGGAATAAGAAAAATCAACACGGTACTAAAATCCTCGACAATATCATGACGCAAATGTGTTCAGGTCGAAATGGAACGGTATTACTGCATGATGGTGTGTTTGAAAATGAACATGAAGGGCGTATTTTTACGGCAAAACACCTTAAAGAGTGGATTCCTGTGTTACGTTGTGTGGCAGATTTTGTGCCATTGAGCGACCTTAACAAGAAGCTAAAGCCACTTTAGTGTCGATTAATTAAGCCTTGACCATGCTACATATTGTTGTTGCTATTATTCGAGATGAACAAAATCGCATATTAATCGCACAACGCCCTAGCGATAAGCATCAAGGGGGAAAATGGGAGTTTTCAGGCGGTAAAGTTGAGGCAGAGGAAACAGCTCAGCAAGCATTGAGGCGTGAAATTAATGAAGAATTGGGCATTCAAATAGAAACAATCCAGCCACTTATTCAAATACGCCACAACTACCCTGATCTTGCCGTTTTTTTAGATGTGTATAATGTTAAGCAGTGGCGTGGAGAAGCTTATGGCAAAGAGGGGCAAGTAATACGCTGGGTAGATATTGATGCACTAAGTCATTACCGCTTTCCTTCTGCAAATAAAGCCATTATTCAAGCCTTGCAATTACCTGATTTATGTTTGATTACCCCTGATATTGTTAATGATAATGAGTTTAAACAAGGTATTTTAAATTGCTTAGAAAAAGGAGTGAAGCTGATTCAATATAGAGCAAAAAACACATCAGAAAGTAATTATATAAAACGGGCAAAGTGGCTATCAAAGCAATGTGAAAAGTATCATTGTATGCTTGTTTTAAACTCTCCCCCCGCAGCATTACTATCATTAGCAAAGCAGGGTTTACACCTTACTAGCCATCAATTATTAGCTTTAAAGCAACGACCTGAGACTTTGCTACTATCGGCCGCTTGTCATAATGAAGTGGAGTTACATAAAGCACAGGAGTTAGGAGTTGACTTTGTGTTTTTATCACCGATTAAAGCAACTCGCTCTCACCCAAATGCAAAGGGCAAAGGTTGGCAATGGTTTAAGCAAGCGGTACAGAAAGTTAATTTGCCTGTTTATGCATTAGGCGGTTTAGGTGAAAATCATCTGCTGATTGCAAAAGAGAATGGTGCGCAAGGTATTGCTGCAATTAGTCAGTTATGGGATAACTCTCCTTTTGAAAGTAATGAGTGAAAATAGATACTCTGGCGTTTTTCTGATAACAGGAGTGAAAGCTTCAGCTTTTTAGTTATCAAGTGAAATTTAATTCAAGAATCAATATTTAGGATGGAAAAATGGAAGGCTTATTTACCTTAGAAAACTTATTTACCTTAGGAATGCTTATCATGTTACAAGCCGTGCTAGGTTTTGATAACTTACTGTATATTGCCCTAGAATCGCAACGTGTTGAAACATCTAAACAAGCAAAACTGCGTCGTTGGGGGATCGGGTTAGCGGTTATTTTGCGCCTTGTTTTATTATTTGCACTAATGAAAATTATTTCATTATTTCAAGATGTTTTATTTTCTTTGAATTTCAACGGGGTGATAGAAGGGCATTTTACCCTGCATAGTTTGATTGTTCTTATTGGTGGTATTTTTATTATTTACACCGCCTTAAAAGAAATTAATCATATGCTGATGATAGAAGAAAATGAAAATGAGAGTCGTAAACCTCGCTCATTTATGGTGTCGCTTATTTGGATTGTGATTATGAATGCGGTGTTTTCTTTTGATTCTATTCTTAGTGCAATGGCACTAAGCGAAAACTTTGTTGTTATGGCAACGGCTATTGTGATTGGTGGTATTTTAATGATTTGGCTGTCGGATCACGTGACTGAATTTTTAAAGAAAAATCGTATGTATGAGGTTGTTGGTCTATTTATTTTGCTACTGGTTGGTGTGATGTTGCTCTCTGAAGGCGGACATCTTTCACATTTAAGCCTTTTTGATACAGAAATTACACCAATGAGCAAAGGGACTTTCTATTTAGTAATCTTCGTGATGGTTATTGTTGAGCTGGTACAATCACGTTATCAAAAGCGTTTAATTGCCATGAAATTAAAGAATGATAAAACGCATATAGATTGATGCTATCTAGTTTTTTTAGATAAATAATTTCTAAGTCCAAGGAGTCCAAGCTTTATCTTGTGCTGAATTACGCAAGGTAAAGCTTGGATTTCTGCGGAAATTTAATATGTGAATATCTATGGACTGATGTACTAGTTAGTATCAATTTTATAAATCAAGTCAATACTCTGGGAGTCTGCTCCTGCTTGAGCTTCTAAATCTAGGTACTTATTGACTTTATATTCAATCGCAATTTTTTGCATAGAATCAAATAAGCCAACGATATAGCGTACATAGGTACGTGAGCCTAATTTTTTTCCTAGTCTTAATTCACTTTTCTTTAAATCATCCTTCGCAACAAAACTTAAATCATCTAGCCCTAAAGAGTTGCCTATATTGCGTAATAAGCCGTCGCCATTGACTATATTCAAGCTGCGCACTGCCTGCATTAACAGGGCGGTTTGGCTTCCGGTAATATCTTCAAGATTTCGCCCTGTTAAAAGGTAACTAAGAACATTGCTTTCAGACAAGCTAGGTGTAGAAAATAGCTTGGTTTTAGGGTGGAGTAATGTACCTGTTAAGTGGATTCCTGCGATAATACCATCCTCTTCAATTGTGCGTACTGCTTTTATATCCATGCCTATAACAGAAGGTGGACCATTAAAAACAAGTCGCCCATTTTTAACGACAAGGTCTTGCCCATATGCCTCATATTTGCCTTCCACAATTTGTACACTGCCTTGTGTGGTAATATCTTGTCGATTATGTGATACATGAATAGAACCGCCTAATTTTGTATCTAATCCAAAGCCTTTGAACTTTACATTCTTACCGAGTGATACCGTAAGGTTAGGTCGTATTTTTAGTGCGGAATATTTTCCGTCTGCTTTTTTCTCACCAATCACAATAACATCTTCTGATTCGCTAATACTCGATTCGGGAATCGCATTAAGCGTAATTTGTGCATTCGGTATATGTATTTTTCCTAGCACACTAACAATATTGGGGCTTATTTTAATACTAATATTAGGATTCATTTCTCCACGAGCTTCATGGGTGTTCACAAATTGTAGGTTTGATCCTACTATTTTCATCTCGCCTTTCAGTTGATTTAAATCTCTTAAAGATAGAAAGCCTGATATTTTTGCCTGCCCTTTTCCAGAGCTTAAAGAACCACTGATAATGGCTCTATTAGCATCGTTTGCACGCACACTGAGTTTGATATTTTGTAGATAAGTGCCTACTTCGGGTAGTTTGATGGCGGCGTGATCTAGGCTTACTTGCCCTGTAATTTTGGGGCTAAGGAGTCGCCCTTTAAAGGCTATATTACTGGATACCTTACCAGCTAAGTGGCTTGTATGAGGAATAAAAGGTTGCATCCAGCGAATGCTTGGAATATCAAAAGAAGCAGTACCGTTAACACGATGAGCACGACTATTTGCACCTAGAATAATTTTTGCATCCGCACTAAAAACACCTCGTTTATCCAGCTGCATTTTAGCGTTACTAATAATGGTTTTATTATTGATAGAGGCAGAAAGAGATGCATGATGATAATTGAATTTATTCTCAACGCCATCAGCATCAATATAAATTAGGCTACTGTCAGGCAATTGAATAGCAAGATTGCCGATGCGACTGTCTCGATACTGTTTCAGTGTAAAAGAGCCATTGGCACTGCCTTTTAGTTTTAGCGTTTTAGGTAGCCACGGTTTAGCCATTAATAGAGGGATGCGAGATAATTTACCCGTTGCATTAATCTGATGATTATTTCCCTTTTTAGCCAAGATAATGCGTGCATCAGCTGTTAGCTCGCCGTTATTTTTAAGTAATAGCCTTGTTTTAGCCGTTATTTTTCTGCCATCAATGGCAGCATTTAGTTTAAGAAATTTGTAATCGAGTTGTTGTTTAGTTTTTCCTATACCATAGACAACAGAGCTTGGAGGAAGGTCAAGCGTGGCATCTCCCATTAATTTACTTCCGTTTAACTTCACTTTATAGCGACCATTGGCAATGCCTTTTAATTGAAGTTCTTTGGGTAACCAAGGTTTTGCCATATATAAGGGGAGGCGTGTTAGTTTGCCTGTAGCATTAATTTGTGGTTTACCACCAGTGCTACTCAGTTTGATTTTAGCATTTGCAGTTAACTCTCCCTTATTTTTTAATATGAGCTTAGTATTTGCGGTAATATTTTTATCATTAATAAGGGCTTTAATGGTGATGGTTTTATAGTCTAATACTTGTTTATGCTTTCCTTTGCCATATAAAACGCTACTGGCAGGAAGTTGAATAGAAACCTCACCTACGGACTTTCCATTCACTTGTCTTATTTTGTATCGACCATTCGCACTACCTTTTAATTGAAGTGCTTTAGGGAGCCAAGGGTTAAGTAAAGCAAGTGGTGTACGGTTTAATTTACCTTCGATATTAACCCCTCGAGCCGTTGACCAATTAACATTGGAGCAACTACTCGCGGAGTGATTAGCAAGGCAGAATTTACTGCTTTTTACACTATTTTTAGAGGCGGTAATGTGTACTGGTTTTTGTAATTTCCACTTTGAAACTTGTTTGGTATCGAGCTGTAATTTTTCAATTACGCCCTTCCATTGTTGATTTTTCCAGCCTCCATGCGCTTGTAGTTGTGCTTTTCCTTCCTTGTGAACAAGATCAAGTTTAACGTGGTGCTTATCAATTTTACCTGCAGCATCAATTTTAATGTGTTGAATTTTTTCTTTTTCTAAATCGAGGTTTTTTGCCGTACCTTTTACACTATAAATACCTTGCTTGGTTGTTGCTACTAAATTGGCGGAGCCAAGGCTGTATTGTTGATATTTTATTTTTTTTGCATCAATTTTGGCATTTAAGATAGGCTGATCAAGAGAGCCTGTTAGTGTACCTTTCGCAATAAGTTTTCCTGATAAATCAGGGAGTAACTGATCTAGCTCCGAGGCATTAATATCCCAGCTAAGGTTAAAAGGAGGGCTGGCTTTTCCGTTTGCTTTGACTTTATTATTACCTAATTGAGCCAAGATATTTTTAATATCGACCTGCTGATCAATATGTTGTAACTGCCCACTTGCAGTTATTTTTTTATTTTTTAGCTGACCTAAGAGAGAGTGTAAATTTAGCCTTCCTTGTACATGATTATTTTTATAAGCACCTTGATAATTTAAACTGGCATCAAATTTAGCAGGCCAGTCTGGTGTATATTTAGCTAGCTTTACTTGTTTAACATCACCATCAAATAACCAAGTAATTTCTGGTGTCCACTTTACCTCGCCTTTGCCACTGATATTACCATCGACACTTGTTGTATTGATGCTAGAGAGATTTACCTTATCATAATCACCAAACCCTTCTACTTGGAGATTGTGCGACCCTGCTATTTTATTATTTAAAGCTGCATTTGCCTTAAAACGATAAGCGGTTAATGTGCCTGATATATTCACATCAGAAACAAGTTTTCCTATTTGTGGGTGTTGATAGTTAGCTGTACCGCGAGCACTCATGTTATGCGGTTGATCCATTTCTAGCACAATATTGTTAAGTGCTACTTTTAGCGGAGAGCCGATAATAATAGGTTCTCCGTTAAAAGATCGAGCTGTCAGTTTTCCCTTATTGGTACGTGCTTGTGTTAGATATAGGTTTTTTATTTCAAATAGTGTTTGATTTTCACGAATAATTTCAAGCGATTTTAAGGCTAAAGAATCTACTCTTAAATCAATAGGGAGCGAGAAATTGGGTAAGGAGGTGATTTTTTCTGATGGAGAATTGTCACTTTTTGCTAGTCGAATAATAAAACGATCAACACTTGCCAATGGTGTATAAAAGCGATTATTTTTTGTATCAAAACGAGGTTTTTTAAGCTTGATACCTTCTGCTTCGATGCCTGCTACGGGGTCTTTCCATTGAAGACGCTGGAGTTGTAACTGGCTTAAAAAAGTCCCACTAAATCCTTTAATATCTAATGCTTCTAATGAATTACTCGCCACTTTTCCTATAAGCGCAGGGCCTATAGGCGTAGTGAAAACCAATACCAGCAATATCAAGATACTGAGTATAAGTACCTGTATAAATGCGATGGGGGAGAATAAATGATAACGTAAATTCTCCCTCACAAATCAGCTCCAATACTGAGATGTAAATGAGGCTTAGCAGAGCTACCTTTAGGCCATCCAAGATCAATACGTACAGGACCAACAGGCGATTTCCAGCGCGCACCAATCCCCATGCCTATTTTTAGGTCAGGTTTTTTCCAGTTATTAAATGCATTGCCCGCATCAATAAATACTGCCGCTCTCCAATTATCAATAATAGGGTAGTCATATTCTATACTCGTCGTTAGTAGATGCTGTCCCCCTGTAATGCTACCTTCAGCATTTCTTTCGCCTAGACTTTCAAAGCTATACCCGCGAACGCTTTGTCCTCCACCTGCAAAGAAACGCAGGCTTTTAGGAAGCTCATCTAAATCACCCTTTAAGGTGTGCCCTAATGTTAATCGACCCAGAAAACGCCCCTTTCCCATTTTTGTTATGTATTTTCCTTGCCCCTTAAATTGTAAAATCGTTTGATCACTTAACAGGTTTTTTAGTGCACCTTGTAGCTCTCCCTTAAGATGCCAACCATGAAGAGGGAAGAGTAGATTATCCGCTTTTGTTTTTTCAGCCTTTATTCCTACTAAGGTGAGTTGTGACTTTGTTGCTATTTTGTTAGCAACTTGAGTGGTATCACGCAAATAGCTAATAGAAGCAGTTTGTTTCCAGTTAGATGGGGTTTTACGTGTATATTCCGTGCCTAATTTTAAACTACGGCTGGTAATATCATTATTAATATCCTGTTTCCACTCGAATAAATAGCTTAAACGATCATCTTCAGGGTTGGCTCTCGGCTCGGTTAAACGGGCGCTAAAAGTGCTTATTCTAGATGATGCGGTGGCACTTAAATTAAGTCTCCGACCTTTACTGCCTGTCCAGCGTCGTTCTAGCTCGGCACTAACACGAGGTCCTGTGTCGGTGCCATAACCTACTTTAAACTTATAAGCATTGCGCTTTTTTTCAGTGAGTTTTATATTAATTGGAATACGTTGATTCACCGCTTGTTGATGTAGGGCATCAATTTTTATATCGGCATAATAACCACTATTTTGTAGCAGTTGTTGTTGGCGTATTAATCGCTCGCTACTGTATAACTCGCCTTCTTTTATTTGCAGATAATTTTGAATTACTTTCTTATTTAATACTTTCTGTTGTATCTTTATTTTTCCAAAGCGATAACGTTTTCCTGTATTAAAATGTAAGTTTACATCTGCTGTATAGCGTTTTGGATTTACGGTAATTTCATGTGTTTCAAAGGCTGCATCAAAGTAACCATAGGTCTGAGATATATTTTTGAGTCGATTTTTATAGTCAGTATATTTTTTATGATTAAGAATACTGCCACGTTGATAAGGCGGTTTATTACGTAACTCCCTAAACTCCTTTTGTGTTAGCCCTTCCCCCTCTAGCTTAATTTGAATTTTTCTTACTTTAATCGGGCGATTCGCTTTGATATTAACCGTGATTTTCCAGCAGTTTTCAATGCGTCGAAGATTAGAATTAAATTGAGCATCATAATAGCCTACCGCACGGGATGCTTTGCGAAAACGCTTTTTAATCGATTTAAGGAATTGTTCTATTTGTTCCTTTTCTGCATTGCAGGAGGGAATATAACTGGGGATATTTAATTTTAGATTTTTATATAACTCCCCCCCCGTACCGACTAAA
>JALVDG010000209.1 GCA_027009095.1 Thiotrichaceae bacterium | reverse complement strand
TATAATATTTAAGAAACCTGTAATAAAAAAGGCGAGGAAAACCTCGCCTTTTTTATTGCCTATAAATTTCAGGCATCTTTTACATGCTATTGATTAGCCAAAAATATCATTGGTGATATTCTTAAACCAGCTGTGAGCATAGCCAACCTCACGTTTATGTGCATCAGCGTCAGCATCTTTAGGGGTTAGACCACCCGATACTTTCATGATTTTAGACTTGTCTTCTGCTAACTTGTATACCGCCGCAACAGAGATTCCATAGTCTTTGCCTACAACAGAGTAACAGGTGTTTACATAAGAAGGTGATCCCATTTCTGTGTCGTTTAATGCCGCTGCAACGGCTGCTGCACATACTTTTGCTTCAGAGTTTGCTGCATAACCTGACTTAGGCATGCCTTTTGCTATAGAAGCATCACCGATAACGTGGATATTTTTATGAATCGTTGACTCAAAAGTATCTAATTCTATTGGACACCAACCGCTATCATTGGTAAGACCTGCGGTAAATGCAATTTTACCTGCATGTTGTGCAGGGATAACATTCATCACGTCTGCTTTAACTTCGTCAAACTCATTGAAAGCCATCATTTTACCAGCATCAATTTTATTCACGGTTGCATCAGGACCTGGACGCCATTCGATCATGGAGTTGTCAGTACCGTAGCCATAAAGTTTTTCCCAACCTTGAATAAATAAACCTTGCTTAGAGAACTTAGGCTTAGCATCAAGAATAATAATCTTTGATTTTGGCTTCTCACGTTTAAAGTAATCAGCAATCTGACTTGCACGCTCATAGGGTCCAGGAGGACAGCGGAAAGGATTAGGCGGTGGAATAAGTACAAATGTTCCACCATCTTTCATATCGACTAGCTGCTTGCGCAACATGGTTGTTTGAGGACCTGCTTTCCATGCATGAGCAATTTTCTCAGAAACTTTTTCGTCATAACCTTCAATCGTGTCATAACGTAGTTGAATACCAGGTGCAACAATACAGCGGTCATAAGAGAAGCTGTCGCCCCCTTTTGTTGTGACTGTTTTCTTCTCGGCATCTATACCTGTCACATAGTCGTGAACAACTTTTACACCATGCTTTTTTAAGCCTTCATAGCCAAATTTAATACTATCTAATTCACGGTTACCACCCAGTACTTCATTACTTAGGTAACAGGTGTAGTAATCTTTATTAGGCTCAATTAAGGTCACTTCGATTGAAGAGTCTGCTAGACGAAGGTATTTAGCGGCGGTTGCACCACCTGTACCACCACCAACAACGACGACTTTCTTAGTTGCACCGAGCGCAAGATAAGGCGTACCAACTGCTCCAACAGCCGCAGCGGCTGTAAGCGTCTGGATAAACGTTCTACGATTAATTTTAATACTCATAATTTATTGGCTCCTTCCCTTATTGTTGACTAGCGTAATAGGCCATTAATGCCTTCATACCATCGTCACCTTCTTTCTTCATTAACTTCTTAACTTTCTTTTTCATCTTCTTTGGCATTTCGCGTTTGCCAGATGTAAAGTCCGTCATCGTTGCCTGAAGGTAAGGAGTCCATTGACCTGCTAAGAAGCCAGAATCATCACCTGCTTCTGAACCACTTTCTGAGTGACATTTTTCACAATATTTTTTATGTAGTTTCTTGCCTTTTTTAGCCGCATCCGCATCAGAATCTTGCTTTGCTGCCACAAATTTCTTTTTAGCAAAAACTTCTGCTATTTGCTTTATCTCATCATCAGTGTATCCCTTAGCGATACGTCCCATAATAGTTGATGATGTATCACCAGATTTATAAGCTTTAAGTACTTCCGTTATATATTCCGCCGACATTCCTGCAATCGTTGGGGTTGCGGGACCTTGGCTGACACCGTCAAAACCATGACAACCCGCACAGGTATTTGCAAGCATTTCTGCCTTTGCACCATCCATTAAAGCAGGCGTCTTCTTTTTTTCGTCTCCAGCTGCAAAAGCAGTTGTCGTCATGCTGAGTGCTAAACTTGTTAACAACAGCATTTTGGGTAAAATTTCCTTCATAAGCTCCTCCTAAGAAAAATAAGCGTATCTAAGCGAAGATTCAAAATGCAAAATAATAAAGGCTTAAAATAGGTATAAACAATTTACTATTACAATATAAAAAACACTAAAAATTGCTCTAAAAAAACAGAATTTAGAGACATAATTTATACTGGCATCATCCTGCTTGATACTAAAAATACGGTTATTTATACCGCTTGTCTAGTAAAAATATTTTCACTAAGTGTTTATTTAGTAAAATATTTTGATTTTTTTATAGAAAATATCATCAAAAACAACTCTGACAACGAATAAATATAACTAATGATACTGATGATCATTGCGGATAAATTACTCTTTTATTTCTAAAGAAAACCGCCCCAAAACAGTGCCTTACATTTAACCACCACTTGATAATTATCAATAATAAACACAGCAAAAATCCGACAAGCTTGATTGTTTTATCCCCACTTTCATGCAAAAATTATCACATATAAAATAATAAAAAATTAATGTGCATCACTTTAAAAATTTAATAGTGATATGCATACAAAAATGCTGGGAAAGTAAGTGAATATAAAAAAATTACTGTTTTTTTGGGGTGCTTCCCTACGAATACTCCAACAAGTTTCTCTCTCTACTCTTATAGCAGTAGTTAGCTTCTCTGAGTTACATGCGGAAGAGCCTCAATTATCTTCAAATACACAACAGAGCGTCGATTCTGATAATGATGGTCTAACTGATTTGGAAGAAAAGCAATTAGGCACAGAACGTTATCTAGCTGATACCGATGGTGATGGTATTAGCGATGGCAAAGAAGTTGGGAATAATGTGTCATCTCCTCGAAATACGGATAAAGACAAACGCATCAACGCTTTAGATAGCGATGATGATAACGATGGCTTGCCCACTATTTTTGAAACAGCTAATGACACTGATAATGATGGTATTCCTAATTATCTCGATAGCGACTCCGATAATGATGGTATTTCTGATGGG
>JALVDG010000208.1 GCA_027009095.1 Thiotrichaceae bacterium | reverse complement strand
TGCAACACCAACAGTTGAGAAGGCGTAACGTATTGCATCTTCTGCGCTCAAATTCTGCTCTTTACGCGCACGAATGTATTTACTTAAAAAATGAATGGTATCATCGACGACTATGCCTAATGTCATAGCGGTTACCACCGATAAGGCTAAACCAATTTCACCATCTATAATTGCCCAGAAGCCAAATGCCATTCCAGCAGGTACAAGGTTAGGAATAAGGCTTAGTAAGCCATAACGCCAAGATCCCAAGGCAACAATTAAGATAAGAGAAATAAGTAATAAAGCGATTGTTGTTCCTGTCAGCATACTCTTGATATTGTTTATGCCAATATGTGCAAACATTATGGTAGGACTTGCCCCGACACTCTTTATTTTCGGCGTGTTTGCTAACATCCAATCATCCACTCGTTTTTCAAACGCTAAAATTTCTTGGGTTGATATGGTTTTCATTGTGACTGTTAAGCGAGTGCTTTTTTTATCAATATCAATCTGATTATTTAAATCCAAACCATAAGGCAATGACATTTCATAGAGTAATAAATACTGTGCTGCTAACTCACGGCTATCAGGAAGTTTGTACCAGCTTTGATCATCTCCATGCATATTACGATTGAGACGCTTAAAGGTATCACTGATCGTATTAACGTGAATAACTTCAGGCTGATCTCGTAACCATTCACTAAGTTTATCAATTTCAGCTAATACTGTTGGTTCAGAAATATTTCCTGCTATTTTGGTATCTAAAGAGTAATCAACAAAATATACGCCCGTCATATTATTAACGATAAAATCTGTATCAGTACGAAATTCAATGCGCTTATCAAAATATTCAACATAAATATCGTTGAGTTCATTTTTAGGAACTAAAGCAATTAATATTACCGATAACCCTGTCATACCTAGCAATAAAGGTTTTTTCTTCTCAATAACCCATTCAGCAAAAGAGTTCATTAGTTTTAAACTAATATTTTTTGCTGGATTACTTGTAGGTTTTACGCGAGATGGTAATAAAGTTGCTAGTGCAGGTAATAAAACAACCGAGAAGATATAAGCCGCTGTCACACCCATTGCAGCAATATTACCTAAGTCTCTAAAAGGAGGTGCATCACTAAAGTTTAAGGATAAAAAGCCAATAGCTGTTGTAATTGATGTTAAAAAAACAGGTGAAAAGTTAATGCGTAAGCTTTCAACCATCGCTGCATTTTTATCGACACCATCACGCATTTGCTGCATCCAAGTCGATAATATATGAACGCTGTCAGCAACTGCTAAGGTTAAAATAATGACAGGAGCCGACATAACAGGTGAGGACAACTCGATACTTAACCACCCTGCTATTCCCATTGCCGATGTAATTGAAAATAACACAACGAGCATGGTTGCAATAACACCATTAAAGCTGCGTAACAATAAAAACACCATCAATAAAATAAGGATGAAGGTCAGTGGAACTAAGTGCGCCATATCGTACTGAGAGGCTTCTGCAAAGGCATTATTCATCATAACAATACCCGAGAGATAAATATCTAAGTCTGGGTATGTTTTATTAATATAAGCTTTTAAATCACGTACAGATTTAACAATTTCAGGTGTTATTTTGGTGACATCACCGCCAGGAGGAATTTCTACAGTGATATTGATTGCTGTTATATTGCCTTTTTCAGAAATCAATCGATGCACTAGTAACGGCTCATTAATGGCAATATTTTTTATACGGCTTAATTCATCCTTTGATAGTTTGTCACCTTCTTCATACAAATTAGCAACTGACATATCATCATCAATTGATTCAGTATGTTGATAGTTTGACAGAGAGTCTACACGTAAAGAGTAAGGTATTTGCCACGCACGTTTGGTAATATCTTCTACCGCTGCAAGTGTTTCGCGTGTAAAAACATTGCCATTTTTCGGAGCTATGGCTAGCAGAACATTATCATTTTTAGTATAGGTATTTTGTAAGTTTTCAAATGCTTGTAAACGCTTATCTGAGGCATCAAAAAAAATTCGATAATCATTATTGAAGTGGAGGTTTTTAGCTCCACTACTGGCAAGTACAACACTTACTAGCACCAATAAAAGGACTAACCAACGCCACTTTATCAATGTTTTTGCATATTGTTCTATCATCTACTTTTGTCCTTACTTTCTCACATTTATAGAGCTGTTTTAAAAGTAGATACTTTTCCTAAATAAAGTCTCTCCCTATATCTGTTTTCAATATAAATAAGGGAGGTTCAAGTACACGAAAAATATCTGGTGATTAAAATTATTTTTTGGGACGAAATAACTCTAAATGCTCAATTAATCCCCTGCCACATTCTAGTAACATCTCTAAACGCTGAGTACTTTTGGCAAGCCCCATGCAACCATCTAAAGTGGCAATAAATAAAATGGCTAAACGTCTAGCATCGGCTTCTGGAACTACATTACCTGCTAATTTTCCTCGCTCGATAGCTGCTTCTAATGATTTTCTCCACAGCGCATAAATATCTACCGTGCGTTGTTGAAATCCTTTATCTAGTGGTGACATTTCTTGAGCAAGGTTGTGTATAGGACAGCCTAGACGTGCATCTTCATCTGTCATACTATCGCCTGAAGCAATTAATATTTCTTGTAGTACGCTAATAGGATCTTCAGTGTTATTAAGAGGCTCTAGCCAAGTTTCCTTAAATGATGTAAACAAAACTTCGTCTACTACGGCATAACCAAGGTCTAATTTATTACTAAAGTGGTGATATAACGCACCTTTGGTAATTCCCGTATTTTTGAGGATTTTACTTAAACTAGCGGCTTGAAAACCGACTTTGTGAATCTCATCAAAAGCTGCTTGCAATAATTTCTGGCGCGTATCTTCCCCGCGCTTCTGTACGCACCGATTGCACTTCCATAAATGCCACCAAGCATCACTATTTGTTTTCTTTTTAAAACACACAATTTATACTTCCATACCGATCAGTATGGAAAACAATACATACATACCAATCGGTATGCAACTATAAATTTAGATTATTTTT
>JALVDG010000207.1 GCA_027009095.1 Thiotrichaceae bacterium | reverse complement strand
AGTGTCTGGAAATATTTTACTGAAAAGCATTTTTTCAGGGCTGACTAGTTACAAGAACTTAAACTAAAAATGGCTACGAACACTTTCGTTGATATTCTAAAAAAGTGACTGCGTAATATTAGTTTAAGACTTGTCTTTTTTAGCCGTCTTTAATGTTGCAACATATTCACCATTGGGCCAAGAAGGTGCAGAGATTGCTTCACCAAGATTTGCATCGATTAAACGTTCTCTTGCTTCTAATAATCTTCCCACTAATGCAGGTTCTAGCGCAGCATACTCCTCTACATTTTCATAGCGGTTCACGACGATACCTAATAGTTCTGTAATCGCGTTACCCACCGAGTTTTGTGAGATGGTGACGATAATGCGTCCTTTTTGATCGCGGTACATAATCTGCTTATACGCAGGTCGCCAACGTATTTCATTTGCAAATTTAGGATCAAGTACAATCTGTTCACGCAGGTCACGGGCTACTCGAATAAATTGATGATTATTTAAGAGTACATCACGTATTTGATCAGGAAAGTTAGCATCTTCTGGAATTTTTTCATCGCCAGTGGCTACTAAGGAGAAGAAAGTTTGATAAAAATCGAGGAAGCCTCTGAGTATTTGTTCGTACTCATACCAAAAATATTGATCTTTAAGCTTTTCAGCGCCGCCTTGTAGTTCCCAACTTGGCAAGCCTTGTGGGTAGCCTGTAAGCTCTAAGGCAGATTCTTCAGATGGAATTTGTTTTAGTAGCTGTAAGTCTAATACTTCTAAAAATTCATGATAGATAGAGCTAAGACGACGTAAAAATAAGGTATTATGTCCACTGTCCGTTAGGTTGACGTTGTTTGGATTCGCACTATCTGCCGCTTTTAGGTCTTTATAAGGAAATACCATAAAGTGATTGTGAATCATGCGGATACTTGGTACACCTGGCTTATTAAGCGGCCAAGTAGAATCAAGGCTCGCCTCACCACAAAGCACTAAATGCTTTTTCGGATCAGGGTATTTCTCAAACATATATTCGCAGATAATTTGTGTCATTCGCGACCATACTTTTTTCTCTTGTCTACTAAGTTGATCACGTCTTACAGGACGACCTAAGGGATCCAGAATACGTCGAGAGGTGTCTAAAATAATGGAGGTATCAAACTCAGAACTATGCCCAATTAGCTTACGATACATCAACCAATCTTCAGGGGTTCTAAACAAGCCATTTTCTTGCGCTAAATTTTGTAAGTTGGCAGGGCTGTTGAAAAATTCAACAGGAGCCATACCTTCTGGGATGGTAAGCGACATAGTGGGACGAGGGGTTGATATTTCACGCGGAGTTAATTTCATATAATTCTTATCTTCTTTTTAAATTATTTACTAAAATATAGCACACACAAATATAATACGGATTCATACCTATGAATAGCAATCACCTAGAAGGACTAGCAAAACGTTTGTCCTCTTTACTTCCATCTTCTGCTCATCATTTACGAGAAGATATGGAACAAAATCTTCGTTCAGGACTCGAAAGTGGACTACGCAAGATGAATTTAGTGAGTCGTGAAGAGTTTGATACTCAAACGGCTGTTTTATTGCGCACTCGCGAAAAACTTGAAGCACTCGAAGTTTTAGTTGATGAGCTAACGGCTAAATTGGATACAGATAATAAATCTACATAGACTAAAATATCAAGCGTATAACTATAAACATTACGATAGTTTATAATACCTTTGCCATTGTGATTTGTAGGGTGGATAAGTGTTATTGTTATTAAAGTTATTTCGTGCACACTCCTTAAACCCTTCTTTGACTTACATTAATAAAATCAGGCCACTATGAATATCAAAAAAAATCTCCTTCTTCTTTTTACCTTTGCCTTTTTATTTTCAAGTAGTATTGTTTTTGCGGATGCTAACGCCGATCTTCGAGCTGCTTATAAGCGCAAAGATTATGGCAATGTTTTTCGTATCTCTTCTGTTTTTGCAAAAAAAGGAGACCCTGCTGGTCAGTACATTTTAGGTGAGCTGTACATGCAAGGACAAGGTGTTAAGAAGAACCCTTATCTTGCTTTTCAATGGTTTACTAAAGCCGCGGCAAAAAATCATGCTGCTGCACAATATGCATTAGGCTCCATGTATGCAACAGGCATAGGTACTAAGAAAAATCTTTCTAAAGCCTTTCAGCTTTATACTAAGGCGGCACAAAAAGGTATTGTTGATGCATTTCGTGGTTTAGGCATCATGTACGAAAATGGTCATGGTACCAAGAAGAATATGGGGGCTGCTATCCATTGGTATGAAAAAGCGGCAAATAAAGGCATGACAGATGTTCAAATCATGTTAAGTGAACGTTTTTTAAATGGCGTTGGAGTGAAGCAGAATTTAGGCAAAGCCTTTCGCTATGCAAAAATGGCTGAAAAATCAGGAAACCCTGCGGTTAATTATTTATTGGGATTGATGTACGCAAATGGTATGGGAACAAAAAAGAATCCTTATCATGCTTTTAAGAACATGAAAATAGCAGCTGATAAAAAAATGATACCTGCTTATTACAGCCTAGGTGCAATGTATATTAAAGGTCTTGGTACAAAGAAAAATCCTTATCAAGCGTTTCAGTGGTTTAAAAAAGCAGCTGATAAAAACATTCCTCTGGCTCAACACAATGTTGGCTTAATGTATCTTGAAGGAAAGGGTACTAAGAAGAATGTTTATCAAGCATTTCAATGGATATCGAAAGCTGCAAAGAAACAACTACCTGGCTCTATGTTTCTTTTAGGTGATTTATATGTTGATGGAATTGGAGTAAAGAAAAATCATGGTCTGGCACTTGCTTGGTATCGTAAAGCAGCCGCAAAAGGTGTGCCTATGGCAATGTACAGTGTTGGTGCTATGTATGCTAATGGCTATGGTACAAAGCGTGATTTTCGTCAGGCACGAATCTGGTTTCAGAAAGCAGCCCAAAAAGGCGTACCCTCTGCTCGAAAAGCACTACAACGTTTGAATGCTGCTGGAAAATAGTAATAACTAATATCTGTATAATATCAATTAATAAAAATAAACCGATAAGTGGTTATTCAAAAAATAGAGATAGATTAATAAATGATCTATATTGATGAATGGGGACATTATCGGGGAGTTTGTGTGGCGAGTTTCTTTTATTTTGATCTTAAATTATTAATAGAAACCTGAATCAGTGACTTCACTACGGCAGATAGCATAAGCTATTGATCCATTACAGACTAAAAAATACCCGCTTACACTAAAGCATAATTGGGTACAGTAGTGCTCACTAGACCTAAGGGGGAAGCTAAGATTTTTTAAAATTCCGTGCTAGACCAATATCTTATCCCCTGTTATTCGCATTGAAGTCACGGATTCAGGTAGAGTGAGAGGGGGAGATATGAAAAAAATAATATATAGTATAATTATTGGTGTCATTATTATTTTAGTTGAGCCAATTAAAGCGGATGTTGTTGTAGGTAAAGATACAATCAATTTGTCTCTGGGTGGTCAATGTATCAACTAGTTTTATCCCGTTTGTCTGTATCTAAAAGTATATTTATCACGTAACTCGTATATTCAAGGATCTACATGTGATTCAAAATAGTTTTTTAAGAGTAGATAAAAATGTTTGTAGTAAGAAAAAATCACTTGCGATTTAAGCAAAGAATAATATCTTGGGTCTACTTATTGGTTAGCGTAGTGAGCTTAAATCTGCTTGGTGGCTGTAGTGTGAGCTACGATAATGTAAAGATGGAAGGTAACCGTCCAGTTGCTCGTATTCTTACTAATAAACAGAAAAAATCTATTGCTGATCTGTCTCGTGCTCTTAAAGCTTTAGGTCCAAATACAAGTCAAGCAGAAGCTGATGATATTGCTTATGATGCTATTGTTTATCCGATGGTGTTAGCAAATCAATATAATCTTGTTTACCCGCCGCAATTACAAAATGTATTAGTGAATGCAAAGTATCGTGATCGGGGGCTTTGTTGGCAATGGGCGGATGATATGACAGCTCATATGAAAAAGAAAAACCTTAAAACATTCGATTTACTCAGAGGTGTCGCTAATAGACGCTTGAAAAACGAGCATAATTCTCTGGTTGTTGTTGCTAAAGGAGCAGACTTTAATACTGGTATCCTGCTTGATCCTTGGCGAAATTCGGGGGAGTTGTACTGGACAAAAGTAACGGAAGATGAAGATCCTCAATATACTTGGAGTGAGTTTGTAAATTAGTCTAATTTATAGCCTTTTGAACTGGTTTTTATTAACCAGTTCAAGTGACTACTATTTTATAGACTTTAAATCTTAACGATATCGCTTCCATAGCAGGCGAGCACTAGCGGTTAAAATAATAATTAAGCCAAGCCACGATATCCATAGGGGTAACATCTCTTCACTGGAGCTAATCTGTGCTTGAATATTGATATTATTAGTTTCAATATACCAATCTAATAATAAGCCAAAAAGAATAGCGATAGATGCTACTCCCACCAAATAGGCAATTAAAGCCCGTTTTCCTAGCTCCTCTTTTATCACGCCTAATGAGCCGATATTACTAGCAGGGCCTGCAAGTAAAAATACCAAGGTTGTTCCAGGTGATATTCCTCCCATCATTAAGCCTGCTGCCAAAGGGGTAGAGGCAGTCGCGCAAACATACATTGGGATACTAATCGCAATCATGACTAACATAGCGAGTAGACCACTTCCCCACGAGGCTAAGAAGTCGCTAGGAACCCATGTTTGAATTGCTGCTGAAAATAGAATACCAATGAATAACCAAAAAATAATGCCATCAAGAAGATCGGTGAAAGCATACTTAATGCCATTTAATAGGGATGAGCTTTGGTTATCATGGCTATGTGAATCTGTTTCACAGCAAGCACTTTCTTCAGTCTTGGTTTTTGATGAGCAACAGCTAGTCGTTTGAGTCTCTTTTTTTGTTGAACAGCAACTACTTTCATTGTGATGGTGGTGGGTTTTTGCTTGTTCTGTCTCTTCATTTTTTCCTACTAATAAGCCCGCTGTAATTGCTGATGTAATAGCTGCAATAGGGCGTATTATTGCCATTAAAGGACCAAGCAAGGCATAGGTTATCATGACCGAATCAACTCCCGTTTCAGGTGTTGATATTAAAAACGAAGTCGTTGCAGATTTTGAAGCCCCAGCTTTGCGTAAACCAAGTGCTGCAGGTAAGACGCCACAAGAACAAAGTGGTAGTGGAGCACCAAATAAAGCCGCCTTTACAACAGGAATAAAGCCTTCACCTTTAAGATGCTTTTCTAGCCATGAAGTAGGAATTAGGGTGTTTATTAAGCCACCGATAACTAAACCTAATACCAGCCATGGAGCAGCATCGAGTGATAATTTAAGAAAATTATCAAAAAATAATTCAACATTCATATTGTCTCGCTCACCTTGTTTTTTGTTTGATTTAAACCATTCAAAATTGTGCATGCACTAGCGGGTTCTTCTCCTCCGCAACAAACATCAGAAATTGACTTTAATGCGCTACGCATATTTTCTAATTCCTTAATTTTATTATCTATAGCAGCGAGTTTTTTTAAGGCGATTGATTTTACATCATGGCAAGTGTAATTCTCGGCATCGACTCGTAAGGCTAATAACTCCTGAATTTCTTTTAAAGAGAAGCCAACAGCTTTCGCACTTTGTATAAAAAACACCTGCTGTTTATCTTGCTCTGAATAATCTCGATAACCATTCAAAGGATTGGTATTAGGGGATAATAATTTCTGCTGCTCCCAAAAACGTAAGGTTTCGATAGGGAGTTTTGTCTGCTTGGCTAGCTGTCCTATTTTCATTGTTTCACCATTAAATTGTGGGGTATGGAAAACAGTATAAACCCTAAAGTTAGCTATAGAGTAAACAAGTTATTACAATAAAATTAAGATGAATTGCTGCTTGATGTACTCGTAGGGTTATTAGAACCGTTTAGCGTAAAGCATTTGTGTGCAAAAAGAGAGAAGGCTATTTTTTTGCTTCTAATAAAAAGAAATTTTAAGGCAGATCAGATTAATTTGATCGGGGCTTTCTTGAATAAATAAAAGCAGGAGGTAGCCATGACCCCTACAATAAAAAGCAAGTGTTCTCTCTCTAAAATAAATGAAGCTATATCAAATTCAACCTTGGCCGCAGTGACTGTTATTTCACTGGTATTAGGAGGCGTTTCTATATCAGGAATTATGGATAATCCAGACAGTTTGAAAAAGGTTTTTTTAATTCTTGAGAGCAAGGTTCATGTCGGTTCTGTGATGAATGTTAACTACAATTATGATGGGCAGGAAGAGGAATCCTACTGAAAGAACTGATGCTACGCAGTCCCCCATTCAAATATTAGCGAAAGTTTTCGTATAGTTTTTCAGATAACAGGAGTGAAAGCTTCAACTTTTCGGTCGTTAAGATGAAATTTAACAAGTGAATATCTATAACTGGTGTTACGCAGTCAGTACTCTTTAGAATATCAGCGAAGGTTTTCGTAGTCCTTTTAAATTTAGGTTCTTTTACTCTATTCCGTCACAGGGCTACGACTTACTTTCTTTTATTAGCACGCTGTTTGCGCTCATTATTACTCGAAAGGTCGCGTAGTTTTAGTTGTTGTCCAGCAACCCATGTTTTATATAAGTGTTTGTAGATATCTTTCGGCATACCTTCAGGTAAACTAACGGTGCTGTGATCGCTGTTAATTTTCAGTCCTTGGATATACTGACTTTCTAAGCCTGCTTCATTGATAAGTGCTCCAACAATATGTCTTGCTTTTGCACCATGCTTACTACCCACTTCTAGACGATAAAGCGTCATAGGGATATTGTTTTTTCTCTCAAATGGTTTCTTGTTTGAGTTGCGACGTGAATTATCTTGATTATTTTGACGGTTGTTATTTCGATCATCTTTTCTTTTACGATGATTGCCTCTACGATTATTTGAATTATCATGATGGCTAAATGCAAAATCAGGAATAGCATTTTTTTGATCAACAAGAGGGCGTTCTTTTTGTGCGATGTATGCTAGTGCTGCAGCAATCTGCGCGCTACTTAATTCACTCTCTTCTGATAATTCAGAGACCAACTTTTCAAAAAATTCTAGTTTGCTATTTTTACTTGCTTCAATGATAGACTCTTTAAAGCGTGCAATACGATTATCAGTAATATCTTGTTGAGAAGGGAGCTTTAAAGGCTCGATCTTTTGTCCTGTTGCGCGCTCAATTGTTTTTAACATACGATCACCACGAGGTGGGATAAATAGAATGGCAGTTCCCTTACGTCCCGCACGACCAGTACGTCCAATACGGTGTACATACGATTCTGTATCGTGAGGCATATCGTAATTAATAACGTGAGTAATGCGCTCAACATCTAAACCACGAGCGACCACATCGGTTGCCACAATAATATCTAAAGAGCCTTTTTTAAGACGATTAATCGCTTTTTCACGCAAGTCTTGTTTAATGTCGCCATTAAGCGGAGTGGTTGCATAACCACGCGCCTCAAGCTTTTCTGATATTTCAACAGTCATTGATTTAGTACGCACAAATACGATGACTGCGCCAAAATCATCCGACTCTAAAATTCGTGTGAGTACATCAAGCTTGAGATACGTTTTACCTTTCCAGTAAAGTTGCTTAATAGTCGATACAGTTGATGTTTTACTTTTTATTTTAATCTCAACAGGGTTTTTTAAGTAGCGTGTTGTAATACGCTTTATTGCCGTTGGCATAGTGGCAGAAAATAATACCACCTGCCGCTCGCTAGGTGTTTCTTTTAAGATAGTTTCAACATCATCAATAAAGCCCATGCGTAACATTTCATCAGCTTCATCTAGTACCACGGTTTTAAGATTGTCTAATTTCAGCGTGCCACGACGCAAATGATCCATAACACGACCAGGTGTGCCGACGACGACATGAACATCACGCTTCAACTGACGTAACTGGATACCAATATTTTGACCACCATAAATAGGCAAAACATGAAAACCTTTCATGTGGCGAGCATAAGTTTGCCAAGCCTCTGCGACCTGAATAGCTAGCTCACGAGTTGGTGCAAGTACCAAAATTTGGGGTGTTTTTTTCGATAAATTAAGATTAGAAAGTAAAGGTAATGCAAAAGCAGCCGTTTTGCCTGTCCCTGTTTGCGCTTGACCAAGTAAATCACGTCCCTCTAATAAGGGAGGGATACTTTCCGCTTGAATTGGGGAAGGTACTTCGTAACCAGTCTCTTCTACTGCCTGGAGTAAAGGTTTACTTAGTTTGAGGTCGGCAAAGCTGATAGTCTTTTGTTCGGACATTGAGGTACACGCAGATAATAAATAGGGGGGGAACGCATTATACGCTATTTTTGGCAGGCTGTGGGGTTTATATGAAGCGCGTAGCAATTCTCAATTTGAGCATACAAGCAAGGTATGATTTGCTATTAGAGTAATAGGAACTAAAGTACAACATAGAAGCTCAGAATAGAGATATCTATGAATTTATTTGAGGTTCTGCAATGAAAAATACAGTATTTGTTTCTCTCTTCTCTCTGTTTTTAGTGAGTGCTTGTTCTAGTGGTAATAGTGCGAGTCATTTACCATCTCCGCTTGAATTACCAGGAGCTGTTATTGGCTCTGTTTTTGAAAATGCAACCTACGGTGTAAGAAAGCGTAGAGTCGAGGCATATGTGGCTAAAAACTATCTTGCCATACGGGCTGATGCAAGAAAAGGTGGAGGGCAAGCTATAGAGGGTGCGCTTAATGTAGCAGGGCTTAAAGGTGTTAAACGTGATCGGGCAAGAAATGAGTTAATTAATGATCAAGCCATGTATTTTCATCATGTGGTTAGTGTTGTTGATAATTTAATTAATAATTTTACGGCTTTGTATATGCCAAATCGTAGGGAGGATAAGCTTATAAATGGTTTTAGCTATATGGAGGCACGTGGTGTTATTCGAGATTATGCAGATCAAAACTTTGAAGCTTTACGTATAGCGATACAACAGGGGCAAGGCAAGGCTTTAGATGAGTTGACATCACGCTTAAATATACAAAATGAACAGAAAAGACAAGCCTTTAAACAGCGCGCGAAACCATTGTATAAAAGAATATATCTGGATCTTATTAGTGTCTTGCTTATGGTGAATAGCTAACAACTTTGCTTTGATACGTTGGCACACCAACCAGTCTAAAATAGTTTTAAAGCGATCTAAATCAAGGTGTTTTGTAATTACTCAGCTACCAATCATTAAGAACTATTCCGATGCAGGTGGCGTTAGTCCAAAGTATTGCCAAGCATAACGTGTTGCCACTCGTCCTCTTGGAGTGCGCATTAAAAATCCCTGCTGTATTAAGAAGGGTTCTAATACCTCTTCAATTGTGCCTCGTTCCTCTCCTATCGCTGCTGCTAAACTATTTGATCCTACGGGTCCTCCGCCAAATTTTTCCATAATGGCAAGTAGAAAACGACGATCCATGTGATCTAAGCCTTCGCTATCAACATTTAGCATATCTAAGGCTTTATTTGCGATTTCAGCAGTGATATTTCCGTCACCTTTAATTTGGGCAAAATCACGTACTCGGCGTAGTAGGCGATTGGCAATACGTGGTGTGCCACGGGAACGTCGTGCAATTTCAGCTGCACCACTTTTATCGATGCTGGCGTTAATAATACTTGCGGCACGATGAATGATGTAGCTGAGATCTTCTACATTGTAAAATTCGAGGCGTTGAACAATGCCGAAACGGTCGCGTAGTGGTGCGGTTAGTAGTCCTGCTCTTGTGGTTGCACCGACGAGAGTGAAAGGTGGTAAGTCTAACTTGATTGACCTAGCCGCAGGACCTTCGCCAATCATAATATCTAGCTGAAAATCCTCCATTGCAGGGTATAAAACTTCCTCGATGGCAGGACTAAGACGATGAATTTCATCAATAAAAAGTACATCGTGAGGTTCTAGATTTGTCAGCAAGGCGGCTAAATCCCCCGCTTTTTCTAAGACAGGTCCTGAGGTTGAGCGCATATTAGCCCCTAACTCATTGGCAATGATATGCGAGAGAGTGGTTTTGCCTAGACCTGGAGGACCAAAAATCAAGACATGATCTAATGCCTCTCCGCGTGCTTTTGCTGCTGGAATAAATATTTCCATTTGCTCGCGTACAACGGCTTGACCGATATAATCATCTAGATATTTAGGGCGGATACTCTCTTCACTTAGTTCATCTAATCCTGCGATGGGAGAGATAATACGGTCATCATCATCTATCATGACAAGCTAGCCTTTAGTGCTAGACGAATCATTTCTTCGGCAGATAAATTTTCGGCACTGATAGAGGAAACCATGCGACTGGCTTGTGGTGGTTTATAGCCTAAAGCGAGTAGGGCGGTAACAGCTTCTGCTTCGACCTGTTTTTGTGATGGGGTATGTGTAACGGCTGAATCGCTGGCTGATGTTTTACTATCATCAATTTCTGGCAATCTATCGCGCATCTCAATAATTAAGCGTTCTGCCGTTTTTTTACCAACACCTGGAAGGCGAGTAAGCGCGACAATATCATCAGCACGGATAAACTGAGCAAACTCACTGACTGTCATGCCTGAAACAATCGCTAATGCCATTTTAGGACCAACTCCATTTACCTTTAATAAGCTACGAAATAAGGCGCGTTCATTTTTCGAGCTAAAGGCATAAAGTGTTTGTGAATCTTCACGGACAATAAAATGAGTAAATAAAACAGCTTCTTGCTCTAGTTCGGGTAAATCAAGAAAAGTGGTCATTGAAGCGAGTAATTCATAGCCAACTCCACCGACATCAAGCATCAGTTCCGGAGCTTGTTTATAGATGAGTTTGCCGCGTAGTTGTCCTATCATGTGAGATACTCATAATTATGATGGATTGAGTATGTGTAAAGAGTTACTTAGAATCAAGCAAAGTTTAGCACTCCAACCACGT